>DAHVKR010000263.1 GCA_027320785.1 Bdellovibrionales bacterium | reverse complement strand
GTTTTCGAGAACTTGTGAGCCCTGTGGAAAATAACATTGTTGTTTTTGGAATTCACCGACGGGAAGGCCCCGTTCTGTGAGGCGTGTTTCGATTTTTTTCCATGAGGTCTCATGAAACTCAAGGGGTTTTTGAGTCCACTTGGCAATGAGTTCTCGAGTGAAATCATCAGATGTTGGGCCGAGTCCACCTGTGACGAAAATAAAATCTGTCTTCTTCTCCATCAGTTGAAGAGCTTCGAGAATAGCCTCGCGTTGATCGGGAACAGTAATATGAATTTCGACAGGTATGCCGAGCTGACTCAGTCGTTGGGAAATCCAAGCGGCATTTCCATTAACGATTTGTCCTGATGTGAGTTCTGTACCAACAGCTAAAAGACTGGCTTTCATTTTCACAGTATAAGTCGGCTGATTTCTTCAAGCGCTATGCGCCATGTCAACAAACGACTTGAGTTTTCATTCAAGCTTCGCGAAAACAAGATGAGTTTAAAAAAATCACGAGGAGACTTCTATCCATGCAAGATTACAAAAGCTTTGATCTTTTTAACCCAACTTCTGAACATGCCATGCTGCGCGAAACATTGGCCAGCTTTACCAAGGCTGAGGTGGAGCCCCAAGCTGCGGACTCAGATCGCAAAGAGATCTTCAATCTTTCTCTATTTAAAAAGCTAGGTGAGTTGGGGGTGATGGGGATTACGGTTCCTGAAAATTATGGGGGAGCGGGAATGGATGCAACAGCCGCGGCCTTGATTCATGAGGAACTCTCGGCCAGTGATCCGGGCTTTTGTTTGGCTTATTTGGCTCATTCGATGTTGTTAGTGAACAACTTGGCAGTCAATGGAAGTGAAGAACAAAAACAAAAATATCTTCCTAAACTCAGTTCAGGTGAATGGGTAGGGGCCATGGCCATGAGCGAGCCGGCAGTGGGAACAGATGTTCTCGGTATGCAAACGACAGCTGTTAAAAAGGGTGATCGTTATATTTTAAATGGTCGTAAAATGTGGATTACCAATGGAACCGTTGACGAGGAAGGAACACCTTGTGACCTCGTTTTAGTTTATGCGAAGACGGGGGAGAAAAAAGGTCGAGCTTTGATCTCTACTTTTCTTGTAGAGAAAATCATGCCGGGATTTTCAGTAGGACAAAAGATTAAGGATAAACTTGGCATGCGAGGCTCGAATACAGCGGAGCTGGTTTTTCAGGATTGCGAAGTGCCAGTTGAAAATTTAGTGGGATCTGAAGGGGATTCCATGCTTCATATGATGAGAAATTTAGAAATTGAGAGACTCACATTGGCAGCTATGTCTTTGGGGCTGGCTCGTCGATCCATCGAGATTATGACGAAGTATGCTCAAGAACGAGAGGCTTTTGGAAAGCCTCTTGTACACTTTGGGCAGATTCAAAAATACATTGCAGATTCCTATGCTGAGTATAAATCTTGCCGTGCTTATGTCTACGAAGTGGCACGTAAGATAGACTTAAACTCGGAAGGTAATCGCTTGGATTCTGATGGTGTTAAGCTTGTTTCAACCACGATGGGTAAGAATGTGGCGGATCGTGCTATCCAAGTTTTGGGTGGTTATGGCTATGTGGGTGAGTACACGGTCGAAAGACTTTGGCGAGATGCTAAGCTTCTTGAAATCGGTGGTGGAACCATCGAGGCCCATCAGAAAAATATCGCGCGTGATCTTTCACAAAAGATGGAGTCTCTTTACAAGTGAGTTTCTTTACCCTTCCCTCTGAAATTTCTCTCAGAGAAAGCTTGCGCGTTCAGGCTGATCTCATTGTGAAAACGATTGGACCTCTTTTAACATCTGAAAGAGTTCAAAAAATTGAAAGAGTGGCTTCTCAAAGAAATTTTTCAAATGCGGTTGTCTTAGAAGGTATTTATGATCGAGGCAATATAAGCGCTGTCATGAGAACGGCTGAGGCTTTTGGTTTTGTTAATTTTCATGTCATTGAAACTCAAGAGCGCTTTAAAGAAGCGAATCGAGTGACTCAGGGAGCTGATAAGTGGACAGAGGTTCAAAAGTGGAAAAACACCAAGGATTGCATTTTAGATCTTAAAAAAAGAGGTCATAAGATAGTTGCAACAAGTTTAGAGGCTTCAAAACCTTTAAACGAAATCGATTGGACCGTTCCCACCGCTTTGGTTTTAGGAAATGAGAAGGAGGGCATCTCAAAAGAGATGTTTGAGCTCAGTGATGAAAGAGTCATCATTCCTATGACGGGCTTTGTGCAAAGTTTTAATATCTCTGTGGCAGGCGCTCTTTGTCTTTATCATATCTATTCAAAACGAATGGAGAAGTTGGGACAGGTGGGAGACGTCAGTCCAGAGCAAATTGAAATCCTAAAGGCGCATTATTATTTACGGACTCAGGACTCAGCGATGGATATCCTTCAAAGACTTTTCGAAGGAAGCTCAAAAGTCTAGTTTACTTTTGAAGAGAGTAGCGACCTGGAGCGTAGTGAAGTAGGCGATTCTCTTTTAATTCTTTAAATTTTTTCTCTGAATTTGAATAACTCGCAAAAGGATAAATCGAAATTCCGCCACGAGGTGTGAACTCTCCGATTACCTCTAGATATTTGGGTTTCATCAGCTTTGCAAGATCGTCACAAATTTTTTGAACACAGTCTTCGTGAAAATCTCCATGATTGCGGAATGAAAAAAGATAGAGCTTCAAAGATTTACTTTCCACCATTTTTTTATCCGCAATATAATTAATATAAATTTTAGCAAAATCTGGCTGTCCAGTTTTGGGGCAAAGAGAAGTGAATTCAGGACAAATAAAAGTAGTCCATGCGACTTTGCCAGGGTTCTTATTATCGAAGGCCTCTAACATTTCAGGGGCATAAGTTTGTGGATAATGAGTTTCAGATTGCCCGAGTTTAAATTTTTTCAATTCTTGTGAGCGTGATGATTTCATGGGCCCCTTG
>DAHVKR010000262.1 GCA_027320785.1 Bdellovibrionales bacterium | reverse complement strand
ATTTATCTGGTCGAGGAGTGGGTTTAGATGTTGTGAAGTCCAATATCGAAAAGGCAAAAGGGCAAGTTCGAATTAAAAGCGTTTTTGGTAAAGGTGCGACTTTTGAAATTGTGATTCCACTTACAACGTCTATTACTGATGGTATTGTAGTCGCAATCTCTGGTCAGCGCTATATGATACCTATTTACTCAATTCGTGAGATTGTTCAATTTCAAGAGAAAGAAGTAACACAGATGGCTAACGTGGGAAAAGTCCTCAGGATTCGTGACAGAATGACTCCTGTTGTTTGCTTGCAGGACTCCCTCGTGAAATCAGAGTTCATTGAAAAAACAGAGAAAAAAGAACTGAATAAAAGAGCTCATCAAAAAACTTATATAGTTTTGGAATCATCACATGGTCCCGCTGCTTTACTTGTTGATGATGTAATAGGACAGAGTCAAGTTGTGGCGAAACCTCTTCAGGTCGGACAAAACGTTCCAGAATTTTCTGGAGCCGCAACTCTTGGGGATGGCCGCACGATATTGATTTTGGAGCCGAATGCCTTGTTTCAACAGAAAGCGAGCGTAGCTTGAGTCAGCCAGCTAAGAAAAACTCTATATTTGTTCCCCCCAATCTCTCAATTGGTATGGATCAGCTACAATTAAAGCAGAGTGTTTATGAATCCATATCTCAGAAGATTTATCAAATGGCAGGTTTGTATTTACCTTACAATGAAAAGAACGTGGCCCTTATGGGAAATCGTTTGGCAAGATTGATGCGAGATCATGGGGTTAAATCTTATGATGAACTGAATGAAGCACTGAGAATTCCATCTGAAAAATTAAAAAAAGATTTTATCAGTGCCATGACCACTAACAAGACGGATTTTTTTCGTGAAGAAGCTCATTTTCATTTTCTTAAAGCTCAGTTACCTGAAAAATTAAAAGCTCAATCCGAGGTTCGAATTTGGTCCAGCGCGTGTAGTACTGGGGCCGAAGCCTATACTTGTGCTATTCTCGCAGCTGAGAATTTCTCTCCTGCTGAGAGACAAAAAATTAAGATTTTAGCAACTGATATTGATCATGACATATTAGGGAAAGCTGTAAAGGCACAATATTCGTCACTTGAAATGGAAGGCTTGCAGCCTCATTTGAGAAATAAATACTTCAAACCAATCGCAAAGCAACTTTTTGAACTTTCTCCAGAGTTGTCAAAGAGTGTTCACTTTTCAGAATTTAATTTGATGAACTTCCAGCATAGATTTCAAAAGAAATTTGATTTTATTTTTTGTCGAAATGTTTTGATTTACTTTGATAAAACAACAACAGAAAACGTACTTGATATGTTAGTGGCAAATCTCGAGGTGAAGGGTTACTTAATCATTGGTCACTCTGAGTCCGGAGTCATTCGCCATCCTTGCTTAAAGAGTCTTGGGAATGCTATTTTTCAAAAGGTTAGGAATTAAAAATGAATCCGTTGAAAGTTCTAATCGTAGATGATTCAGCGATGATGAGGAAAATTTTAAATAAAATGATATCAGACGCTCCAGATATGAAGGTTATTGGGCAGGCTTCTGATCCTTTTGAGGCACGTGATCTTTTAATGGCTCAAATTCCCGATGTGATGATTTTAGATATTGAAATGCCGAAGATGGATGGCCTTACATTTTTAGATAAACTAATGAGTCATAAGCCTTTTCCTGTTCTTATATTTAGTGGTCATGCCAAGACAGGATCTCAGGTAGCTTTGAAAGCTCTTGAGTTAGGTGCCGTGGATATTTTGGAAAAACCTCATGATTTGATGAAAGGCTTTGAAAGCATCAAGGAAACTATTTTAAATAAAATTCGCATGGCGAGTAAGTCTAAAGTTTCTTTGTTGCGCTTGCAGCCCAATAAAAAGACACCTTCTCCGAAAATTCAATCAGTAGACTATGATAACTCGAAAATTATGGCCGTGGCTTCCTCAACAGGGGGGACAGAGGCTTTGAAGGTTTTCTTTTCAGGGTTTAACGGCTGGGTTCCTCCCACAGTTGTGGTTCAACATATGCCAAAGGGTTTTACAAAAACATTTGCGGAGCATATGAGCCGACTTTTTTCTTTTGAAGTAAAGGAAGCCGAGGAAGGCGATAAAGTTCAGGAAAATCGAGTTTTGATTGCGCCTGGAGACCAGCACATGGAGATTGTACGACAAGGATTGAACTACACAGTGAAACTTCATCAAGAGCCTCTTTTGCATGGGGTTCGTCCAGCAGCCGACTATCTGATGAAAAGTGTGGCTCAGTGTGTGGGATCTCGCGCTGTAGGCGTTGTCCTGACAGGTATGGGAAAAGATGGAGCTCAAGGCTTACTGGAAATGAAAAATGCTGGGGCCTATTGTGTCGCTCAAAGCGAGCAGACTTGCGTTGTTTATGGAATGCCTGCTGCTGCTGTACAGTTGGGGGCCGTCAGTAAAGTATTAGACTTACAAGATATGGCACCTCATATTTTAAGTCAGCTTATGCGTAAAAAGCACACAGCAGCCTAATTTAATCTTGGCAACTTCTATAAAAGTGATAGAAAAGTAGCCTATGGCTCCAATTTCAGATCTTTTTAATCCCGAATGGTGGACAGAAGTCCCAGGTTTTTCATTTCAAGATATTACATATCATCGTGCAAAAAATTTAGGCTGTGTGCGAATAGCTTTCAATCGCCCTGAGGTCCGAAATGCCTTTCGCCCTCAAACTGTAGATGAACTTTATACGGCTCTTGAGCACGCACGAACGTGCCCAGATGTGGGCGTTGTGATTTTAACAGGTAATGGGCCTTCGCCTAAAGATGGTGGTTGGGCTTTTTGTTCGGGTGGCGATCAAAGAATTCGCGGAAAAGATGGCTACAAATATTCAGATGAAAATTCTCCTCAGGACCCCGTGCTCAAGGCCAAGTTGGGAAGACTTCATATATTGGAAGTTCAAAGGCTCATTCGTTTTATGCCGAAAGTGGTGATGGCAGTTGTTCCAGGTTGGGCTGTGGGCGGAGGACACTC
>DAHVKR010000261.1 GCA_027320785.1 Bdellovibrionales bacterium | reverse complement strand
ACCTGTTTTGTGAAAGACTTCCTTCTGAACATGCTGTATCAAATTCCAAGTATCCAAGGCCTTTGCACTTCCTAGATTCACTATAAAGTTCGCATGCTTAACAGAAACCTGAGCATCCCCCACGCGAAAGCCCTTCAGTCCAGATGAATCTATCAGCTGAGCTGATTTATGCCCATCTGGGTTAATAAAAACAGACCCACAACTTGGCATATCCAAAGGCTGCTTACTCAGTCTGACCTTATTGGCTTGTTTCACTTTTTCTAAAATGGCGGGGTCCTCTTGAAGAGGCCATTGAATTAAAGCTTTTACGACAACTCCAGGTTGCCATCCTAAAGTATGCCGATAAGTCCATTGAACATCTTCATGTTGAAAATGATGAGTTGAAAATTGCTGGCCATCAAAACGAAGAACTTCAAAACTCTTCACCATCTCACCAAATTCACGAGGCACGAAGTTTTCAGCAACCCCCGCATTCATGACAATCCCGCCACCCACATCTCCCGGAAGACCTGCCAAGAAAAGAGCTGGGGCCAACTTATGTTTTAAAAAGACTTTCAGAAGCTCGGACTTCGCTGTTCCCGATAAACAAGAAATTTCAAGATGATCATTTTTAATTTGAGTTGTGAGGCCCGAAAATCTTCGCAAACAGATCGTCAGACCTCGAATACCTTGGTCTGAAATCAAAACGTTTGTACCGCCTCCTAGAAAGGTAACAGGGATATTTTTTTTCTGAGCCCAGCTCCATGCTTCTTGAAGCTCCTCTAATTGCGTCGGGAGAGCTAAATAGTCAGCAGGTCCGCCAATCAACCATGAAGTGAACTCGGCAAGGGGGTAATTCGATTTGATTTCCATCAAATTTTCTCTAAAATTTCAAGACCCAACTTCCAACCATCTCCGGCCCCAAGAGTGACGAACACATCTCCCGGTTTGAGCTGAGAAATAATAACTTCTGCCATCTCAGCAGACTTCGGCAAATAGCTTTTATCCGAGTGCTTGATCTCTGTAAGAAGCTTCTCTGACTGTACACCTTCAATTGGATTCTCACCTGCAGGATAGATGTCCGTTAAAAACAATTTATCGCATTGAGAAAAACACTGAGTAAACTCATGCCAGCAAGACTGTGTTCGAGAGTATCGATGGGGTTGAAAGTAAACAACCACTCGAGAATCTGGAAACCTCTCTCGAAAAGCCGATAGAGTCGCGCTGATCTCTGTAGGATGGTGTCCGTAATCATCGTACACTTTAATGTTTTTCTTTTCGCCCTTAAGTTGAAACCGTCGATCCACACCTTGATAAGCGAGTAATCCCTTTTTACAACTTTCGAAGCTAATTCCAGCCTCTAAAGAAACGATAATCGCCGCACATGCATTCAGAGCATTATGCCTTCCTGGAATATTCAACTGAAATGTCCCTAAACTCTGGCCATGATGGAGGAGTTCATACTGCCCCTTTTCTCCAACCATTTGATAGTCGTTGTGGGCACTAAAACCATACGTTGAAATTTTCTTAGGAAAATGCTGGAAAAGATTTTGAACAATGAGATCATCGCCACAAACAACAAGGCTTCCATAAAATGGAATTCTCAAGGCAAAATCATAGAAGGATTTTTGCAAGTTTTCGAATGTCTTAAAATGATCTAAATGATCCGAATCAATATTTGTTATAATCGATATTTCAGGTGACAGCTTATGAAAGCTACCGTCACTTTCATCCGCCTCAGCTATCAACCACTCACCCTGCCCCAAGAGAGCTGTGGAATCGATCATCTCGAGACGGCCACCTAAAAAAATTGTCGGACTGACGCCTGCATGCAAAAAAATAGCGGAAAGAAGACTCGTTGTCGTGGTTTTACCATGAGTCCCGGCAACTGCAATTCCCCTTTTCATTCGCATAATCTCGGATAGGGCCTCAGCCCTTGGGATCAGAGGAATTCTTCGCGAGCGAGCCTCTGCAATTTCTGGATTGGAGGGGTTAATCGCACTTGAATAAACGACCACATCACACTCACCCACATTTCCAGATCGGTGTCCTTGATAGATCTGAATACCTAATTTTTTAAGGCGGATTGTATGAGAATTTTCAGCAATATCACTCCCCGTTACATGAGCTCCCATATTATGTAGGAGCTCAGCCAGGCCACACATTCCAATGCCACCGATACCAACAAAATGAAACTTTGAATTCTGTAAGCGCAAAACAAATTCCTTTAATTTTATCTAAATGCCTTAAAGGCCCTTTATGATAGCTTCAGCCATGGATTCAGCTGCGCGCGGAGTATAAAAGCGGTGTGCTTTTTGCCCCATCACCATAGCGGCCCTGGGGTTTGTTCTAAACTTTTCAAGAAGGGAAAGCAATGTCTCTCCCGTTAAGTCCTTCTGCAAAATCATATAGGCCGCATCATCTTGCACAAGTGCGAGGGCGTTCTTTCGCTGATGATCATCTGCAGCCCAAGGCAATGGAATAAAAATAGCGGGCTTTCGGCAAGCCGCCACTTCAAATACTGACCCCGTACCTGCTCGACAAACTACGACATCGGCCCACTGTAGGTGCTCTGCCATATCATGCAAATACTCGTAGGCTTCTATAAAGGAAAGTCCTTCATAGGCTTTCTTGCATTCTGCGTAATCATGAACTCCCGTCTGATGACGAATCCGATAGGCAGAAAAAGCCTGAGCTTGCTCAACAAAGGCTTTTTTTAAAATAGTATTTACAGTTCGAGCTCCTTGGCTTCCGCAAAAGACAAGAACATTCAATGTAGTCGCATCTGATATGTTCTTCTGCTTGCCCGTCAATGCCTCTATTTCCTTTCGAATAGGGAGACCCACTCGTTGAATTTTCTTTTTTCCCCTGAGATAAACAGCTGCCTCTTCAAAAACGAGAAATATCTTTCGAACAAAAGGAGAAAGCCATCGATTTGTCATGCCGGGATGAGCATTGGGTTCCCATATAGCTGTCGGGATTCGCATAAGCGCTGCCATCAAAGTTACAGGACCTGAAACGAAGCC
>DAHVKR010000260.1 GCA_027320785.1 Bdellovibrionales bacterium | reverse complement strand
CCGAGATCACAAGTCGATTCATATCTCAACCCTAGTTGAAGAAAGCTCCTCTGACAATCACTGGGCTATGGAGCGAAGTGTCTTCCATGCCTTGAGGTAATTAAAAGCCTGGTAAACCTGATAATCTGTTTTAAACAGCTTTTCTTTGGGCGAAACATCTTGTTGCTTAGAGCCATAATCCTTCCACCAAGCAACAGCGTCATTTGATCTTTGTTTATTTTTAGCCTCTTCTTTTTTCTCTCTTTCACTCTTCAGGTGACCTTGAATATCTTTTTCTCGAGTTGCTTTTGTCTTAATAATTGCACTCGCGAAAACTTTAGGATCCATTTCATCAATTTCAATATCGGGCTTGATTCCCTCAGACTGAATGCTGACACCACTCGGCGTATAATAACGAGCCACTGTTAACTTCAACCCGCTACCATCTTGTAATTTAACAACAGATTGAACGGAGCCCTTACCAAAAGTTCTCTCGCCCACAATAAGAGCCCGCTTATTATCCTGAAGCGCACCCGAAACAATCTCACTGGCTGACGCCGAATACTGGTCCACTAAGACAACAATGGGAAAGTCTGTTCTCTTTCCTTTTTTAGTTGCATAGGTGACCTCTTTACTTTTTCTATCTCGCCCAATCGTACTCACAATAATGCCATCTTTTAAAAACATATCACTGACCTTAACAGCCTGATCGAGCAATCCTCCTGGGTTTTTTCTTAAATCAATCAACAGACCTGCCGTTTTTTTATACTTAGCTTCGTGTTTTGCAAGAGCCTTATTTAAATCTTGGGCTGTATTCTCAATGAAGCTCGTAATGCGAACGTAGGCATAACCATCATCCATATCTGTGTATTTAACAGAGTGAATCTTGACGCTACCTCTTATAATAGGGATATCAATGGGGTTATCCTGATTATTCCGAACAACCTTTAAAACAACTTTAGAACCTCTTTTACCTCTTAGATATTGCGAAGCTTCGACTAAACTCATTCCTTTTGTGGAGTGACCATCAATAGCGACAACTTTGTCGCCCGGCTTGATACCCGCTTTCCAGGCTGGTGTATCTTCAATGGGCGATATAATAGTGAGGATCCCGTTCTCAACTGAAATTTCAATGCCAAGGCCACCAAACTCACCACTCGTTTCGTTTTCAAATTCTTTAAACATTTCAGGCGGCATGAAGTTCGTATGAGGATCCAGCTCATTCAACATCCCTTTAATCGCGCCGTATATCAGTTTCTTTGTATCGACTTCGTCCACATAGTATTGTTGGATTAAATTTAAAACTTTGGAAAAGTTTTGTAGATCGGCATACCGATCGTCAGCCCAACTCGCAACTGACCTTTGCGCCATCCCCACGGAAAAAAGGACTCCCACCAACATTATGATTGCCATGATATTTTTAATTCGCGGTGATTTCATCAGTCTCTTCATGATGTACTCCTTTTAACCAAACTCGTGGATCTTCCGGCTCTGAATAATGTCGGATTTCAAAATACAACCCCGAATCGGCGCTTTGATTATGATAGGCTACAGCTGCTACCTCTGCCAGTTTTTGATGGGCTTGGACTCGATCACCTGGCCTTACGCTCAGGTTTTGAATGTGACTATATACACTATAATAAGACTCTCCATGATCGACCACAATGGTCGGTCCCCATCCTTCCACATTACCAGTATACAAAACCTCACCCGCATAAATACTCTGAACAGCTTCCCCCGGCTGAGACGAGACAACGATTCCTGTTTGAAGGGTTGCAAGCCTTGTTGCTGGATTACGACGGAGTCCGAAGGCTCCCCTTAACTCACCTTTTAACGGCGGTTCCAAGCGTCCTCTTAATTCTGAAAAAAAAGGCGCATTCGCCTCTTCTGTTAAAGGTCTGTTTTGGTTTCTAGTTCTTAGAGATTCTTTTATTTGGCGAATTAAGGCTCTCTGTTTAATTTCTTGTTTCTGCAGCTCTACGAATCGTTCTTTGTTTTTTTCCCTTAAAAGCTGAAGCCTTTTCATATAAGCATGAGACTTTTCTTTTAATTTGTGCGTGGACCTTACTCTCGATCTGTAATCTGAGACCAGCTTGGAGTCTTGAGAGTTCAGATAATTCAGATAATAATTTTTCCTCTGGAAGTCGCCTTCCTTTGCAAAAGAAAGCCATGTTCCCTCTGGATAAGCTCGACGAATTTTATAAAGAGTTTCAACTCGATTTAAAATTTGTTCTTTAAGAGCTCCTGCTTCTTTTTGGTTTTTTTGAATTTCCTGATTTTGATTTTGAATATCTAATTTCGCTTTTAATATATCCTGCTTATACCGAGCTTGATCAAAAACAGTTGTTTTAATTTCAGATCGAATTTGGTGAAGCTCACTGAGTTGTTCGCGAGTAATCGTCTGGGCTTGCAAAGAAGCAGATCCTAAAAAAAGGAGAAGCCCCCAAAGTCTCATAGACTAATTCTTTCCCGTACACAGGTTCGCGCGGCCCATGCCGAAGTTAAAAGCACGAGACTTAACATCACCAAAAACTCTAATGCCGTTGGGGTGATAATGACATCAGGTGAAACTAAATCACTTTTGGCCTGTAAAGATTGTCTTAAAAAATGAATAAACCCGACAACCATTACAAAAGCAAAGGATGAGCTAATAAACCCAATGACAATCGACTTCAGAATAAATGGCTTTTCGATTTGCCAAACAGTGGCTCCTAGAAAAGATCGAATCTCGATTTCGTCTTGGCGATGCATGACCTGGCTTCTCATCACATTTGATACGATGAGGAAAAACACAAGGAAGACAAAGATGCCCAGAACAACCATTCCCTTCTGTGCTTTCTGTGTAAACCCACTCAGCCACTGAGCCCAATCTTGCTGGTAAATATGGCCATCATAACTTGGGATTTGCTCTGCCAAATT
>DAHVKR010000025.1 GCA_027320785.1 Bdellovibrionales bacterium | reverse complement strand
CTGCTGACTCCAGTCTAAAAAGTTTTGGATCAAACGTGATAGCTCATCAATCTCAGACTCAATTTTAGAAATGTCTTCACTTAAACTCGCATCTGAATGCTTCAATTTTAATTCTTCCAAATCGTTTCGCACAATAGTCAGGGGAGTTTTCAGTTCGTGAGCTAAAACAGAATACTGCTTTTGAGAGAAGTGCAAAAATTGAGAAAGGTTTTTAATAAATCCATAAAGCTGCTCAAGAAATTCACGAATTTCTCCTCCTTTCCAATCCTTCCTTCTCTCTTGAATTTTATGAACAAGTTGATCCGTGGAAGACTGCATAGGACTAAAATCCAAACTCAGATTTTGTGACCACTGAGCAAAATCATGTCCTAAAATACGTAAAGGGCGCAGAAGAGCTCGAAGGGATAGGCCTGTAATTAATAAGATGATCATCAAAAGCCCACCCGAAAAAACAATAATATTTTTTTTCAGTAGCTTTGTCCTAGAAAGAAAAGAATCCATGATCAGTGCAATTTGCAGAACAATGGGGCCATTTCGAACTTCTAAAACTCTGAATTTGCGATGTCCATAATCGAGAGTTCTGAGTTTTTTACTATTAGGGGCGGAAACAATCGGCAATGGCAAAGAAGCCATCTGCCCAAAATCATTTGCGTATAAGAGTTTCATATTGCTTGCTTGATAAATTCGAATAAAACGGTCCACCCTTTTTTCTTCGAAGATATCGCTCATGAACTCGTCCATATCATCCAATGTATCCATGAGATCAACAGAGAGACCTGAAGCAAAAATTGTGGAAGCCATGGTTTCAAGCTGAGAATCTAAAGATCTCTGCACTTCCTCTGAAACGTAGTAAAAGGTAAAGGCCAAAGATAGAAAAATGGCAGAGACAATAGAAACTAAAATGATAAAGAAATATTTATTCCTCAATCCAGTAACCCATATTACGACGGCTCTTAATGTTGACTTGTGAACCCGCTTCTTCCAGTTTTTTACGTAGATTTTTAACGGTCACTTCTACAACGTTACTTTCAACACTTGATTCAATTTGCCAAACACGGTCCAAAATTTGATTCTTACTTAAAATACGCCCAGGCTTTTCAATCAGAAGAATCAAAAGTTGAAGCTCTTTTTTTGTTAAATTGAGAACTTGTTGACCAACGCGGCACTGCTGGCCCATCAGATCTAATTTCAAATCTTTGAGAATAAGATAATGTGACTGCGGCATGGGCGATCTATTCTTGCTTCTAAAAACATTTCGAATCCGCGCTGATAACTCTTCAAAAGAAAAAGGTTTACCCACATAGTCTTCGATACCTAAATCAAGCCATTTCGCCTTTTCAGTCGGACTATCTAAAGAAGAAAGGATAATGATCCCAATAGAGGGAAATCGCCTCCGCAAGGGAGAAACAAGAAGCCCTCCATCTTGAGATCCAATCATCCGGTCCAAAAGGACAATATCAGCCTCACTTTCATTCTGCTGAATAAAAACTTCTACATCCTCAATAGTTTTACAAACAATGGGGTTATAGTGAATGGATCTCAGAGACTCTTCCAAGTAGTTGGAAATTCTTGTGTCGTCTTCAACAACAAGTATATTCATAGGGACAAATACTACAGGATCTTCAGGTTCGAATCGAGCTGATATTGAGGGGTTAAAATAAAAAAAGAGCCCTTAAAAGGGCTCTTTTCATCTCAACGAGATTGAGAAGCAATAATTACTTCATTTTCTCAGAGATACACTCTTTAAGCTCTTTACCTTTTAATTTTTTGTGAGCTGCTTTAGCTTCCATAATGCAAGCTTTGTGAGCTTCTTTTTTATTCATTTTAGCAGCAGGAGCTGCTTCGTGTTGCTCAGTAGCAGCAGGAGCTGACTCAGTAGCACCTGTTTCTTGTGCAAATACAGAAGTAGCGGCCAACATAGCAGCAACGATAATCATTGATTTCATTTTGATCTCCTTTTTTGGTCCCGATATTCGGGGGTTGTTGAGATCATCATGCTCCCCTTAGATAACTCGAAGCTGACGCGAGAATAATTTTTTTTTCATCTTAGCTTCGCCTCGCGTTAGTCATCTCCGGAGCAATCTCTATCTATATGATAAAACTGACTTTTCTCATTTTGAGATCGTTGCAGGTTGAAGCAACTCTTCATCTTTGTGAGACGTTTTTTGGGAATTTCTAGACCTGCCTTGTTTCTTTTTGATCCCATAAACAGTGCGAATTTCTTCACGTGATCTTTTAAGGTGGGCCTCCACACCTAGTGATTTCTCCATCTCTTCTAGAGATTGAGTTTTTAGCCTTTCATACCTTCTTTCAGGGGCTAAGCCTCTTTCGGGAAATCGATACTGCAAAATACCCAGCTGAGTATTGTACTCGCGAGTGAGCTTTTCGAGATCACGATGCTCCTGCTGAATAAGCTTCAGTGTCTCTGCGAGTTTCTCGGGATCGCGCTCTTCGGACTTCTCACGTAGCAAAGTTTGAATCGACTGATTTTTAGCCTGAATTTTAGCAGATAGACTGGCTACTTGCTTTTCAACATCCATTAACTGCTTATTAGCTTTTTGGTCCGAGGACTCTGCCGCGGGAGCCTCCCCGCCTTCGCCTCCTCCCTCTGATTCTCCGCCCCCTTCTGCGTACAAGTGGAGAGAGAGTAGTAAAACAAATATTCCCGTGATTAGGTTAAAACCTGTTCCCATTTCATCTCCATATTTAAAGCTCTTAGACGAAAAGCTAATATGGAAGCCTGAGCCGCATCCAACTTTTCCAGTCTAAGCTGACCATTTTTAATTTTGACTTTAACTTCATCAAAAGAAAGCTTTAGTTTAGAGTCCAACAAAATATCTTTAAAGTCTTTTACGTTTTGGCTCAAATCAAGGCCTGAAATTTCCAGCGTGTAAGTAACAAGTGGACTCGCCTCTTGCCTATTAGCAAAATCCACAACCTCTTGAAGAGGGTTCTTTATTTCCACCTCAGGTGAGGAAACACTCTCACCCTCCCCTGGAAAGGGGGGGAACGCATCAAATGTCACCATTGGCTCACTCGGCTGTGTTAGAAACTCTGCTGGTGATGGATTCAATGGTTCAACAGTAGGTGTAGGTGATAGCTCCTGAGCTGATGAAGCCTGAGGAACGGAGGCTCCCTCTGGGCTTTCTGGAACTCCATCAAAACTAATAAAATAAACAGCTCGACAGGCTGGACACGTAAAAAGACCCCCATAAAACTCTGATCCAATTTCAATTTCAGTTTGGCAATGGGGGCAGATAGCCAAAATTACTTCCTCTTTTGCTTTTCAAGCTTTCGACGTTCAGCCCGGTTCATTCTGGGTTCTTCTTCATTCATTGGTTGCCGAGACATTGTCATACGACGCATTCCATTTCCAGAATCCTGGTTACCCTGTGAAGAGCTCGTTTCTTTAGCGCTTTCAGGGTGCTGATACTGAAGATCATCTAAATCTGTCTCTTCTGGTCGGAAACTATCCAATGCCTGTTCAGCTTGCTGAGCAACGATCTGAACTTTCATTACTTTTTCGATAACGTCAGACTTGATGATATCATTCAAT
The DNA here is from genome assembly GCA_027320785.1 of Bdellovibrionales bacterium. Taxonomy (GTDB): domain Bacteria; phylum Bdellovibrionota; class Bdellovibrionia; order Bdellovibrionales; family Bdellovibrionaceae. The sequence continues at coordinate 5,614 of DAHVKR010000025.1, read as the reverse complement.
TTTTCAAAAGCTTCGAATGCCTCTTTTTTATAAACAACAATAGGATCCTGCTGAGCATAGCCACGCAGGTTGATACCCTCTTTTAGTTTATCGATTACCAGTAAATGCTCTTTCCATCTTTGATCGATGGCTTGCAACAGAATCATCTTCAAGATTTGTTCATGAAAAGGACCCATGGTTTCTTTTTGACGATCATAAATTGTTTTAACAGCCTGGCTCACCATGCTGGTAATTGTCTCCTGAGGCATATCAGGCTTCATTTCAATTCGAAGCCCATATTGCTGCTGAAGAGCATTGTTAAGACCTTCGAGGCTCCATAAATCTCTCTTGGCAGCCTCTGGAACATAGGTATCCAAAAGAACGGATGTCACATCTCCCATCATATCAAGCACCGTACGCTCAATATTTTTGCCTTCAAGGATTTGACGTCTCATTGTGTAGATAGCTCTACGTTGAAGATTCATCACATCATCGTAATCTAAAAGATTTTTACGTATTTCAAACTGATGACCTTCCACTTTTCTTTGAGCACCCTCAATAGAACGGGTCACCATTTTAGCCGTAATAGGCTCATCGTCAGGAATGTTGAGCATTCCCATAATTTTTTGGATTCGCTCTCCATTAAAAATTCGCATCAAATCATCATCTAATGCTAGATAAAATCGAGATTCTCCTGGGTCACCCTGACGTCCCGAACGACCTCTAAGCTGATTATCAATACGACGAGATTCATGTCGTTCTGTTCCGACAATGTATAGCCCTCCCGCCTCAACAACCAACGGCCTTTCAGCATCACACTGAGCTTTGTACTTCTCTAAAGCTGCCAAATACTCAGGGCCCTCTTCTTGGCCCGTTTCTTTTTTAGCCATGATTTCAGGATTACCACCCAACATAATATCGGTACCACGACCCGCCATATTGGTAGCAATTGTGATAGCTCCCTTACGGCCGGCCTGTGCGACGATCTCAGCTTCCCTCTCATGAGCTTTTGCATTCAGGACATCGTGACGGATGCCTTCCTTTTTAAGGTAGGAGCTCAGAGTTTCAGACTTCTCGATACTAACAGTACCAATCAGGATGGGCTGTCCTCTTTCAATTCGAGATTTTACATCTTGAACAATTGCTTTGTACTTTGCATTTTGATCTTTATAAACGGCGTCTTCACGATCCATTCTACGAATCGGCTTATTGGTTGGAATTACGCTTACACTCAGGTTATAGGTTTTCTGAAATTCTACAGCTTCAGTATCTGCCGTACCTGTCATTCCAGATAGTTTGGAATACATTTTAAAATAATTTTGGAATGTGATCGAAGCAAGAGTTTGGTTTTCATTTTTAACTTCAACACCCTCTTTAGCTTCGATGGCTTGATGAAGCCCATCACTCCAACGGCGACCTGGCATCAAACGACCTGTAAATTCATCAACGATCACAACCTCATTATTCATCACCATGTACTCAACATCGCGTCGATACAATTGGTGAGCCTTTAAGGCTTGATAAATATGATGAAGAGTCTCGATGTGCTCAGGATCATACAAATTCGTGATATTCAATAACTTCTCAAGCTTGGTAATCCCCTCTTCTGTTAAAGAGGCTGTCTTTGTTTTTTCCTCAATGGTAAAATCCTTCTCTATTTCTAGATGAGGGATCACCTTATTAATTGTATAGTACTTATCTGTTGAGGCTTCTGCTGGACCTGAAATAATAAGAGGGGTTCTCGCCTCATCAATTAGAATGGAGTCACACTCATCCACGATGGCATAGTGATGCTCACGTTGAACATAATCATCCAAGTCAAACTTCATATTATCTCGTAAGTAATCAAAGCCTAACTCGTTATTAGTCGCATAAGTGATATCGCAAGCATATGCCGCTTTTCTTTCTTCATCACTTAAGCCGTGAACAATCACTCCTGTCGTGAGTCCCAAAAAGTTATAAAGACGTCCCATCCATTCGGCATCCCGGCGAACAAGGTAGTCATTCACACTCACGACGTGAACACCTCGTCCTGTCAGACCATTTAAATAAACAGGAAGTGTCGCCACCAGAGTTTTACCTTCACCCGTTCGCATCTCTGCGATACTTCCGCGGTTCAGAACAACTCCACCAATCAGCTGAACATCGTAATGTCGCATTCCCAAGACTCTCATCGAGGCCTCACGACACACGGCAAAGGCTTCTGGCAAAATGGATTCTAAACTTTCGCCTTTTGCTAGACGCTCTCTAAAAAATGGGGTTTTTGCTTTCAGCTGATCGTCTGATAAAGACTTCATTTCATTTTCCAACCCATTGATCTTATCTACCAACGGTTGGATCTTCTTCATTTCACGATCATGTTTTGTACCAAATACTTTTGATAGGAGATTCGACGTCATAAGTCGCGTCAGAATATATCCCCTCTCCCGGATCGGCAACGCCTTAAAGCGTCATCTTCGACTTAGCGAATAGAAACGAGGGGTTTCCAGAGCAAAAAAATGAGGGCTAGACTGATGGCGAGAGTTATTCCAAACAAACGCGCGCTTTTATCCAACAACAGCCCCCGATCGAGGCCTAACTTGAGCCGAATCGGATGCCCCTCGGGGTTAGAATTTTGAAATTGAACCTGAAGTTTATAGCCCTGAGATGAATTCGATTTGATTTTGAACTTGCCGATAGCCCTCGTCAGCATGACTTCTTCCGTTTTTTCTCCTGATGAGTGAGTTTTTTGCCCCAGAGAGTCAATTAAATCCCATGAAACCTGTACCACGGGTTGCCAATCAGGGCGATCGGAATCCAAACGAATCTCATATTCCCCAGGGGAAAGTGGGGGCACTTGGAATATTTCACTCTTCCCCGTTTCCCATGTGACACTTTTATCCAGGAGGACAGATGAGCGTATCTGAGCAAGACTTAAAGCAACTGGCACAAATGGCAATGCCGACAGCAGCACAAATAGAATAACAACCCAAAATGATTTATGACCCTTCACGACAATCCTCCCTCAAATCTTGAATCTACAAGTCCTAGTTGTCGGATCCCTTCATAAGCCACAACTGCCACAGCCGTAGCTAAATTGAGGCCTCGAGCTGGGCCTAAAAGAGGGATCAGAAGAGCTCTATCCGCATTTTCCTGAAGGATCTTGGGATCCAGGCCTTTTGTTTCTTTACCAAAAACAAGCCAGTCTCCTTCTCTATACTGAACATCCGTGTAGTTTTTTTGAGCAAATGCAGAGTAATAAAAAACTCTCGAATGATCTTCCACATGGCGGTACCAATCTTCGAGTGTCGCATGTTGATGCCATTTTAGGTGGGGCCAATAATCAAGCCCCGCGCGCTTCAAATTTTTATCATTTATTTCAAAGCCCAGCTTACCAACAAGATGTAGCTCAGATGCAGCCGCCACACACGTACGGCCAATATTTCCCGTATTTTGCGGAATTTCAGGCTCTACTAAAACAATACGAAAAATATTTTTACGCGTCTCCAAGATATCGATAAACCTCTTGCCCAAACTTAGATAAGGCAAGACGTCGACCCTTGTCCACTATCAATTCTAAATTCATCAGTTCTCGATATAAGGGCAAATCAATTGGCACAACTTCACGTCCAGTGGCAGCCCCCAAACGACGGATATAGGTTTTTTGCCTTTCCGTTAGCTGATCCGTGAACTTTGGCCCCTGTATTCGGGATTCCCAATCCCCATCCGATATCAGCTGAGCTGTAGGCGGAAGCTTTTTAGGATTTAAATAATAAATCCAACAGTCTACTGTCGGCCCCTTTTCCAGGACCACTTCTACTTTTTCTCTTAGATGAAGACTCTTTGCTGGGTCCAAGACAGAAAAACCATAAAAAGTATCCAACATGGGAAGCAGCATTTCATGGGAGCTCAGCTCCACCACATACCCGGGTATTTTTTGCCCTGGCTCATTTAAGATAACAGGATACCCAACCCGCAACTGATACGCTGCGCCATTCGCCCAAGCCTTCTCGCTGGTTTGAATAGCTTCCGCAATTTTATCGAAGTGAATCATGCCCTCAGATAAAGATCCGTAGACAAAAACCCGGTTCGTCATCAATTCCCCCCTCTGAAAATTGATAATGATTGTTTTTGTAAGACGTAGGGGATCGTGTGTACCAGAAACAACACCGCTTCGTAAAGCCCAGCCAAGCATGGCTCGCCCCGCGTCAGTCACTTTCATCTCAATAAGAAAATACGTCCCTTTTTAAATGGAATTAGATTAGTAAAAATATTTTAAAATTTTAAATCTTACTTGCATAATAGAAAACAGCCGGAGGGCTTATGAGTGAACGAAGAAATTATATGGGTTCCATGTGGATGCAAAATGAGGATGGTGTCATTACTGTTGGCATCAATGAAGATGCCCTTGAGGACTTTGACGAAATTTCCTCCATTGATATTTCGCCTGAAGGTGAAAAAGTTGAAGCCGAGTCTGTTATTGGAACAATTGAAACAAGTGATGGGCCTTTAGATATCTATTCGCCTGTTGATGGGGAAATTCTAGAGGTCAATTCACAAGTTGTAGAAGACCCCTCCATTATTATGGAAGATCCTTATGAAGAGGGATGGCTAGTCCGAATCGAATCAGAGTTAGCCTCTGACGATGATGAAGATGAAGATGACGAAGATGATTACGATGAGGATGATGAAGACGAAGATATGGATGACGAGGACTAAGGCATTCGAAACACCAAACTGAGTTGCGCGTAATCATTTTCAACGCCCTGATCCAGGCTCAAACTATTTGGCTTACTTCCCTCTTTTAAATTTAAGAGTAATGATGTTGAATTGAAGACTGGTCTCGCATCAGACTGTCGATCTGTAACCCAATATAAAAAACGATACCAAATTTCAGACTGAAGAGGGCGCTTGCCTTTTAATACTACTAAATGAACAGCAAACTCTTTTTCCAACTTTGTACCTGATCCACATATGACTCTCCAGTCAGGCAAGTCTCGAATTCTTTTGTGAGCACATGTAAGCTGAATTTCACCATCAGCGCTTTGATAATGGAACCGTAACTGGTTTGGCTGAATGTCCATTGACTCTGCCGCTCTAGCTAGATGCCCACCTAGAATCATCATCAAACCGGCAAGTAAAATTTTCACCATACGCCCTCCCATTTCATCGCAGCAGGTGCCCACGAAACCCGTCAAGTTGAAAGCCCTTCCAGCATCCCGCTCTACGTGATAACTGTACTCAGGTATTAGGACTATGAACTGGAGCTACATATGCTTAAGAAAACAATCTTACTTGGAATATTGCTAACTGGCCTTCAAAGTTACGCAAATGAAGTTATCTTAACGAATCACCATAACGCTCAAATTGTAACGAAAAAAGAGTCCACGACCGTGATCTGCTTAGCACGCGATGGTCATAGGCCTGTCAGCACGATCTCCATTATCATTCATGATGAAGTTACTCTTCCTCTTGATACCTCTATTATTGTCAGTGAAAATCAAAATGTAACGATAGCCTGTGGTAGTTCTTTACCCTTATGCAGAGTCAAAACACAGAGCCCTCATGAATACTATATTCAATACGATGACTCAGAAATATTGTTTTCGAGTTCATCGCAAGCCATGGACGCCCTCCTAACATTGAGATCTGCTGG
>DAHVKR010000259.1 GCA_027320785.1 Bdellovibrionales bacterium | reverse complement strand
GATTGTGCCAAGTCGATGGACGGCATCTTGAGTGTGCGTACCAGCGACAGTTCCGCGCTGTCTCCATTTTTAAGCAGTTTCGAGGCTATATCTTTCAAGATTCACTAACACAACCTTCTAAAATTCATCGGTCAGGTTGTAGAGCCATTCATAGAGCATGCATGGCATTTAACACGATCCTTTTTAAATAGGCAAGTGAATATTTTTAACTATATGAAATAACTTGGGAATTTCAAATGGCCTTCGAGCCTCTTCGGAATCTCATAATCTCGCTAAAAATCTTTTGATCATGGAGGATTTAGTTTATAATAAAAGATCTAAATTCTAATACAGGCAAGGGTACACTATGAACCAATTTATTAAAAATCTACACGAAGTAAAAGAACTCATCCTCAAAACATGGAGTCGTATCACTGAAAAAGATCTCACCGAGAGTAAGGGAGATGTGAAGCACATCAAGGCTCGACTTCAAGAAGCTTATGGCTTTAGCGATGCTCAAGCTCAAAAAGAATTTGATGATTTCATTGCCAAACACAATTTAAAGATCGGTCGACAAGACAACAGTGATACTCTTTTTCATCCTGAAAATCCGATTGTTTCTCCATCAACACCGATTGTCCCCAAAAACAGCAAAATCATAACTTAAAATTATTAAGACTTATCCAAGTTAAAATCCAGAGGGCCACAGGCTAAAAGCATTCTTTCTAAACGTGGTCCTCTTGAAGCTTTGAAAACAATTAAATCATCGGTTCGAATGGATTTGTTTAGTTTTTGAGCTAACTCATCAGAGAAATCTTTTTGCACAAAAACTTCGCCTTTGAAGCCTGAGTCTTTCAATCCACTTTGAAAGGATTCAAAATCATCTCCGTAAAAAAAGATCTTCGCAAAATCCACATTCCCCGCTTTATGGCCAATCATTTGATGAAGCCTTTTGGATTGATCTCCCAATTCACGCATTTGACCAAAGACTCCTATTTTTTGACCCTTCACCTTCAAGCTTTCGACATTTTCAAGAAGAGCCTCCATACTGTCTGGGTTGGCATTGTAAGCATCAAATAAAGCCACTGCTCCTGACTTTAGTTTTACTTTCTGATTTCGGCCCCAATGGGATTTGCAATTCTTAAGTCCCTTCCACGCCTGATCCGCCGTCAAACCGGCAGCCAAGGCTAAACAGGTTGCGGCCAAAAGGTTTGTAATGTTTTGCTTCCCAAAAACAGGAATAAATGTTTCTCCCGAAACACCTTTGATAACACCCTTTACCTTCAAACCATCAAAATTGGCTTCCGTAAGTTGTAACTGAACATCTGCTTTTTCTGTTTCAGAAAAAGTCATTTTGGGCCTTTGAGGTTGAGTCTTCACCGCATGATCAAACATTTTTCGAGTATAGGAATTATCTAAATTAAAAATCGCCAAACTCTTAGGGTTTGATGCTAAATAAATCTCTTCTTTAGCTTGTGCAATTTTCTCTTGAGTGCCAAAAAACTCAATATGAGCACGACCCACCATTGTGCAAACAACAGCATCCGGATCTGCGATCTGTACAAGTTGTGTGATCTCGCCCGGGTGATTCATCCCCATTTCAATAATAGCAGCCTCGTGTACAGAATCTAAATTCAACAAAGAAATGGGAACTCCCCAGTGATTATTAAAAGAGCCCTGACTGTAACAAATAACTTTATACCCTGACAAAATTTGAGCTGTGAATTCCTTTGTCGAAGTCTTTCCATTGGACCCTGTCAACGCTAAGACTTTGGCTTTCATTTGTTTGCGCACCCAATGACCCATTTGCTGAAGAGCCTTGAGTGTGTCAGGGACTTGAATAACAGTTACTTTATCTAGTATGGCTTTTTGATTCGCGGGCATATCATGCACCATAACCGCAGAGGCACCCGCCTGCACGGCTTGTAAAAGATACTGATGTCCGTCGAAACTATCCCCCTTTAAAGCAATAAAGAGCTGTCCCGTTAAATTTTTTCGAGTATCTGTACCGACGCCTTTAACAACACTTTCAAATTGTGAAAGGAACTGCCCTTTCACTGCCTGTGCCACTTTATTTAAATCATAGGTTTTCATGAAATTCCTTTTTCTACTTCGACTGCAATTTTATAATCATCAAAATCAAATTTTTGCTCGCCTATTATTTGATAATCTTCATGTCCCTTACCCGCGATCAAAATCACATCTTCTGATTTAGCTTGGGAAAGAACTATCTCGATAGCTTTTTTCCTGTTTACTTCTCTTTGAACTCGAGTTTTTTGCTCAGCTGTAAACCCAGCTTCAATATCATTCAAAATTTGCTCAGGATCCTCTGTACGAGGGTTATCTGAAGTCATCATAATCATATCTGCTCCCTGCGCTGCTATCTGAGCCATGAGAGGTCGCTTCCCTTTATCTCGATCTCCTCCACATCCAAACAAGCAGTGAATCTTTGACTGAGGAGATATCTGATTTCGAAGGGTTTTTAATATCATGAGGACTTTCTGAAGAGCATCCGGCGTATGGGCATAATCCACATAGATATGCACACGCGAAGATGGAACCTTTTGCAAACGCCCTGGGACGCCTGGAAATTGCGAAAGAGCTTCGCTTACTTGGTCTACAGGAGCTCCTGACACCGCTGCCGTGGCCAGCGCCGCAGCCGCATTGTATACATTATGAAGTCCCAGTAAGGGCGACTGAAGAAAAAATTTTCCCAGAGGAGTTTTCAATGAAAACTGAGTCCCAGCCCAATTCACTTTTTGGATTTTGAACTGAAAATCAGCAGCGTCTCTTCCATAAGTCAGAACTTCTGTTGTTTCAGCTACTTTCATCATCCGACCATACCGATCATCTGTATTGATTATCGCATAACTCGGACTCTTTGTTGTTTTCCACATCAAATCCGTAAAAAGTCTTTGTTTCGCCTGAAAATACTCTTCCATGGATTTGTGATAATCCAAATGATCACGAGTTAAATTAGTGAAAATTCCCACATTAAAATTGACACTATCAGCGCGCTTTTGATCCAGGGCGTGGGAAGATAC
>DAHVKR010000258.1 GCA_027320785.1 Bdellovibrionales bacterium | reverse complement strand
ATAGGAGCATGTTACACCTGGAGAAGCTGGAGCTTGTGATGGTGGTGGTTGGGTAAGGCTGGCTCTCATGCAATTTCTGAGTTGTTCGCGTGTTTGCTGAGCCTTCACATAGGCTGTTGGTAAAGTATAGGGAAGCCCACTGTATTGAGCATCATAATACTCAGGTGGATAAACACCGCCTGGATTTATCGCAGATTGACCTCGACAAAGAGTGTTGCGGGCCTCTGCGATTTCAAGTCCGAAGTAAGTTTCAAAATCAGGGCTCGCCGCATTGTAATAAAGGCTACTGAACGCGAGTTGTTGAACAGTTGCAATGGTGAGTAAAGCCTGAATCGTCGCACTTTGAGTGCCTGTGAAAGTTGTATCAGGATAAGCTGTTGCAGAACATTGAATAAGACGTTGCATAATTTGATCACGAGTCGGTGGAGCATAGTTCGCGGCATCGCTCGCATTCTGAACAGAACAGCCCACAGTCATGATATCGAGAAGTCTTTGAGCCTTTACTGAGAGTAAAGGTGGTGCCACGACAGGTGCTTGAGAAGAACAGCTTAAGCAAGAGAGCACTTGTTCGCTAGAGCCCAGAGGGCAAACGCCACTTTTCAATTGAAGCGTAGGAGAGGGCTGCACAACAGGCGGAGGATTATCGACGGGAGGATTGTTAACAGGAGGAGGTGTGTCTTGAACGGGAGGAACATCAGGAGATGAGCTAAAAGCACTTTGATTGGTTGGATTCGCAAAATTGACTTTGTTTCCGCACCCCACCAAAGTTGATGAAAGAGCTACACTGAATAAGAAAAAATATGGACTAACCTTCATACACAAACCCCCATTCTAAGGACTCTTCAATTGCTGTGCCTAAAAAATAGGCTTTAATAAAGCTTAGTAAGGGTTTGATCTGTTGAGTAAAATTCAATTTGAGACAGGTACGATTTTTTTTCTTTTTTTGTCGAGTCTTTGATATTGTCCAAAGTTCATGCGGTTTTTAAAAGATTCTTTTTTATTTAAATCGGAGTTGAGCTGGTGAGAGTCTTTCGAACCTCTATTATTTTTACTGTTTTATCCCTGATAGCAGCTTTTTTTGTCGGGTTTTATGACACGTCCGAAGGTCTAGGTGGAGTTTCCCACGGCTTGAAGTATGTTTTCATTGCCTTCGTTCTGACGATTCTGGAAATTTCCCTTTCATTTGATAATGCAGTGGTGAATGCGACTGTACTGGAGCGTATGACGCCAGCCTGGCAGCATCGCTTTTTAACATGGGGTATGGTGATTGCGGTCTTTGGAATGCGTTTGATTTTTCCACTCGCGATCGTGGGATTTATTGCTCACTTGAATCCTTGGTCGGCATTGACGCTAAGCTTTTCGAATCCTCAGAAATACGCCGAGATTATGCTCTCAGCTCATCATCTTGTTTCGGCTTTTGGTGGAGCCTTTCTGATGTTGGTGTGTTTGAATTACTTTTTAGATAAGGACAAAGAAACTCATTGGTGGACCCCTGTTGAAAAAATTCTAGCGAAACTTGGAAAAATGCAAGGGATCTCGATGGCGTTAGTTTTGATTGCCTTCGTTTTTATTTCTCAATATGTCGCAGTGGAGGAAAGGCTTTCTTATGTGATGGCAGCTCTTTGGGGCGTGATTGTGTATGCCATTGTGGATGGCTTTGCAGCTTTGTTTGAAGTTGAATCGGAAGAAGTTGTGAAGGCCGGGGTAGGACTTTTCCTTTATCTTGAAGTGTTAGATGCTTCCTTCAGCTTTGATGGGGTGATTGGAGCCTTTGCGATTACACAAAATTTATTAGTCATCATGTTGGGTTTAGGCTCTGGGGCTTTCTTTGTTCGAAGTTTAACCATTTATTTAGTCGAAAAGAAAACGCTTAATCAGTTTCAATTTTTAGAGCATGGTGCTTTCTATGCCATTGGGGCTTTAGGTCTTATTATGGTGGTGAGCCCCTTCTTTCATATTTCAGAGTGGGTGACGGGTTTTTTAGGAGTGGCAATTTTAGTGCTCTCTATTTTTTCAAGTCGTAAGAGGGCCTGATTTTTTGCGTGTCTGAGCATTTTCAAGTTTGAGAGTCAAAAAGCTTGAGAGAAGAATCATGAGAGCCCCGGCTCCTTGAATCCAAGTAATTCTTTCGTTCAAAATGAGAAATCCAAAAAAGAGTGCAAAGGGAGATTCTAAAAGAAAAAATTGGGCGGCAGTTGTTTCTGATAAAACTTTTTGAGCACGAATTTGAATCATAAAACCAATGATTGTCGACCCCACTACGGTACTGAAAACCCCAAGCCATGGTTTCCAGTGAATGGACATCATGGAAAAGTGAGGATCAAGGGAAATTAGTGGGAGCGAGAAAACCAGACACCAGAAAGATTGGAAATTATTAAGGCGAAAGGCGTTTTGAGCTCGATGAGCAATTTTTCCGAGATAAAGAATGTGAAGGCTCGCTCCAAAAGCACAAAGTAAGGTCCACAAATCTCCGGGATTGAGTTGAAAATCAAAGACATTCATGAGTAGGGCTGCTCCTATGAAGGCAAAGAGAGCGAGCGCATAGACAGACCATGAGTGTTTCTTATGAAAGCTGAGTAGGGGAACAAGGATGACATAAAGGATTGTGAGAAAACCAGAGTGGGAGGCTGTCGTATAAAGAAGACCAATGCTTTGCGGAAGTATAAAAGAAGCCATAAAAAACCCCGCGAAAAGAGCGTAACGAAAATCTTGAGCATTCCAAAACTTTTGTTTGAAAATAAAAACGCGAACAAATTCTCCGATGAGGGTGGCGAGTAAAAAGCGCACAACCATGTACCCCATGACAGAAAAGTCCTGAAGAGCCCAGATGGTGGCAACAAAACCGAACCCCCAGATAACACCGGCAAAGACAAGCTCAGCTTGAGCTCGTTGTTTTTCTTTTAAAATTTCAGAGTTCAATCAAAAGCCTCTGACCAAATCATTTTAGGGTCAAAGTTTTGAGCAGCTAAGGTGCTTTTGACTTCCTTGATCATGCCGTTATTCCCACAGAGATAGAAAGTTGTAGGAAT
>DAHVKR010000257.1 GCA_027320785.1 Bdellovibrionales bacterium | reverse complement strand
AATCCTAACTCAATATGCCATTTTCAACATTTTAATGTAGGAAAGAGCTTTTATTTTATACTACGATTTCCGTATGAAATAAGAGGTCAGATCTGGCCATTTAATGGCTCACTTGAGCTTAAAATACTGTGTGAGGTGGGATTTAAATGAGTAAGGGAAAAGCAAAACAGAAAATATCGGGTTTTGAGCGAAATGCTCTGATTGTATGTGTGATTTTATTTGTCGCTATATTTAGCGCAGCCTGGCTTTATGCTATGAAAATTCAGGAAGGCCTGTTAGCGCGAGGCACAAAATCCACTCATGGAAATGTGCAGGCTCTGATTGAAGTCGAAAAGATGAGAAATCAGGTGGAGTCACAAATCTCAAACAGTCGCGCCTATTTTATTTTGGGTTCTAAATCACTTTATGATGCCCAGAAAAAAGATAAGCAAGATTTCTTAGATGCTCTGACAAGCTTTCAGAAAAACTACAATTTGGAAAAAATTCCTGAAATTGCAGATAAAATTGTAAAGCTCGAAGATCAGCAGCAAGAAATCTTTGATCAAGGTATTAAGTTCCGTGAACAAATGACAGAGTCACGAATTGTAGGACAATTCTACAATTCAAAGGTAGTCCCTGTTTTAAAAAATATTAATAAAGCCTTGGATGATATTGTTGAAATCCACAATGCTCAGCTCGAGAAAGAAAGAGCTGAGGCAAAAGACTCTGCAAAAGAGGCAGAGGTTCAAATTCCTGAAGGAATGAAATGGCTGACAGTCATGGCTTCCATTGTGTTTTTAGCAATTGTGATGCTGGTCATTCGTATGATCTTTGAAAGAAAAAGACAGGTAGCCGAGAGGACAAGACTTTATGAAGAAGCTCAAAAAGCAGTGCAATCTCGCGATGAGCTAATTGTTGCTATTTCACAGGATCTAAAAGAGCCATTGAAAGCCATTACAGATGTTGCAGAAAGCTTACGAGAGAAAAAGGAAACAGGTGAGGTACAAGAAAGTGCGGATTTCATAAAAAGCACTGTTGATGTGGCGGAGACTCAGATCAAAGATATTTTGGATCAGGCAAAATCTGAGGAAGGCTCCATGACATTGCGCTTAGAGCAGCAAGGTATTGATGGCATTTTAGAAGAAGCGCGTTTGATGATGCTGCCGCTTGCAAAACAAAAAGAAATTAAAATACAAGTGGATACAGTGAACCCGCCAGCGCTGGCTTTTTATGATCACGAAAGAGTGATGAGAGTGTTAGCGAATTTGATGGGGAATGCTATTAAGTTTGGCCCTAAAGGTAGCAAAGTAACTGTGAAAGTGAAAAGTGATCAAGCCTTTGTCTTCATCACAGTTATTGATGAGGGGCCAGGCATTCCAGAAGGTCAACGTGCCGGTTTATTTGATAATTTTTGGCAGGCTCGCAAAACAGCGGATCAGGGAGCTGGAGTCGGACTTGCGATTGTTAAAACAATTGTGGATGCACATGGTGGGACTGTTAGTGTTGACAGTCATGTCGGTCATGGCAGTAAATTCACATTCTCACTTCCAAGAAGAAGACCTGCTGGGGTTCAACTTGGAAGAAAAGCAGTTGCGAATGGTAAAGCAACCAGTCGGCCTGCTATGCAAGCTGATCTTTAAAAAAAAGAGGTGCATGGATGAAATACAATCTTTTAGGTCGAACAGGCCTGTATGTTTCTGAAATGTGCCTCGGCACTATGACATTTGGTGGAAGCTCTGGAATTTGGGGACAAATTGGAAATCTCCAAGTTGAGCAGGCCACTGAGCTTGTGAAATTAGCCTTTGATCATGGAATTAATTTTATTGATACGGCTAATGTTTACTCGTTTGGGCTCTCCGAAAAAATAACGGGTGAGGCTATCAAAAAATTAGGAATGCCTCGAGATCAATTTGTAATCGCCACAAAATCAACGGGCATTATGAATGATCAGCCCAATGGTCGTGGGCAATCTCGCTATCATATTATGAATGAAGTGGAGGCGAGCCTTAAAAGACTTCAACTGGATCATATCGATCTGTACCAAATTCATGGTGTGGATCCTTTGACACCTATTGAGGAAACTCTCTCGACTTTGAATGATCTCGTGCGCTCTGGAAAAGTTCGCTATATCGGTCTTTGTAATTTAGCGGCTTGGCAGATTATGAAAGCTCTTGCGGTCTCTGAAAAGCATGGTTGGTCTCGATTTGAAAGTGTGCAAGCTTATTACACAATTGCAGGGCGTGATCTCGAAAGAGAAGTTCTACCCTTAGTTGAAGATCAAAAAATGGGTGTGATGGTTTGGAGTCCTTTAGCGGGAGGACTCTTAAGTGGAAAATATAACCGAGATGGCAGTGGGCCAGCGGGATCGCGTCGTCTCAATTTTGATTTTCCAGTGGTGGACAAGGAAAGAGCCTTCAACTGCATTGATGTGATGAAAAAAGTAGCCAGTGAGCATAAAGCCACAGTGGCAGAAATTGCATTAGCTTGGCTGCTTCATCAAAAAAATGTGACGACTGTTATTATTGGAGCTAAAACACCTGAGCAGCTTAAAGACAATATAGCGGCAACGAAAGTTCGACTCACAGAAGCGGATCTCAAAGCTTTAAATGAAGTCAGTCAACTTCCACCAGAATATCCAGCTTGGATGATTTCTCGACAAGCTGAGTATCGTATTCAACAACCTGAAAAGTCAGTTTAAGCGGTTACAATCATTCCATTTTGAATTTGAACGGGCCACTCTTGTAGGCGTTGCCCCGAGCAGGGGCCGCCGACGCATTGACCTGTTTCGATTTCGAATAAAGCGCTATGCCAGCTGCAGGCAATAAGCTGCTTATCAGGTGTCAGATACTCATCTAATTTTTGAGCCAGGGGAAGACCCATGTGAGGACAAGTATCAACGTAACCGTAAACCTGATTTTCCTTGCGAATAACGAATCCATGAAAATACTGTTCTTTGATTTGAAGAACAAAGTTGCGAGCACTTTGTTCTTTTAAATCTTCCAGAGGACAAAGCCGTACTCCCGCCGGAGTACGGTAGATTTTATTATTTTGAGTGGTCATGAAGGATTTGGAATCTGAGCTTTCTGAAACC
>DAHVKR010000256.1 GCA_027320785.1 Bdellovibrionales bacterium | reverse complement strand
GATCTTACCAACATATTCAGCTGTTATTTCAACAGTCTTGGTTCCCTGGTAAGAAATAATTTTAAAGTCAGGCAGACCAATGATAGGTTCGTGAACTTGCGGGGGCATTCGGGGCTCCTTTTGCTAAAACGTTTCGTAGTAAAAACATTCTAGCAGATTCCCTGACTGCCCCTGTCATTGATGGAGAACCATCAAACTCTCAAACTTCGGGTTAGTGGTTACAACAATGTTTGGATTTTTCTTTATAGGATTTCTACGCACACACCACACTGCCTATCAAGCCTATGGTATACTGCAAAATTATAACTACAAGAACAGACTAAGATCATCTTTAAAAGAATTTTTGAAAAGTGAAAAACGCATCTTCAATATTTTTTTTATTTTTTGTCTCGCTAATCCATTTATCTTTTTTGCTAGGCCTTTTTTTAAAAATACACATCATTATTTTCAAGCGCTTGGAGTGAGCGCCTTGCTGAGTTGCAGTCTGGCCGTACTTATTATCTTTCGCTCTATTAAAACACATGGACCGGCGTCGAATAGAACTCTCTATAGTCTGCGACTCTTGCTTATACCACTGAAATACACCTTTCTGTCTTCTGCATTTAGCAGTGCTGCATGCCATGGTGTAGAGTACTTTTGGTTAACTCGAAATATTGAAAAAAACTGTCAAACTAGAAAGCTTGAAATAACACCACTAGCACGAGGCTTGATATTATATATACTCATTGGTTTTCTGAGTTTTATGCTTTGGGACTACTTAAATTCTACACCACAGTATCGAGCCTATTATTATGCCATTCCAGTTATAATCTTCACGGCCTTCTTCCAAATTGTATCCATTGTTCACTTTTTTTTAGATCGTCAATTTTTTAAATTTAAAGACCCTATAACGCTCAAAGAAATAGGCCCTCTATTGGAACTTCAAAAAAATGTTCCTGACTAATTCAATGATGGCCATACTGTATATGCCTATTGAATTCGATAATACGTAGAAGAAATAGAGCCAGAAGGGCTTCTATTAAAATAGCTGCTGGCTTGAACACTTAAGTTTCCAGAAGCATCTAAATAATAGAGTGAGTTCACATTATCCGAACCTGAATTCGATGTGCGTTGATAGTGTTGCTCTCCTTGAAGAAAGGCGTGATTCACACCAATCCAAGACCATCTTTCAGAAACATTGTAGTCACCTACGACTCCAAAGGAATGAAACTGTCCATCCACTTGCCTTAAATAATCAGGTCCCACTTCCGAACCATTACGCCAAACCAGACGAACCTCTTCACACCCCTTTTGCTCTATATCCAAATAAATACTTTGGTTGCCAGGTTTTGGGTCCAGACTATAGTGACCTTGCAGACTCGGACACTCTGCCGCCATTGAGAAAGGAGAGATCAAGGTAACGACAAGAATCAGTAGCGTTTGCAGAGTCTTTTGCATCATTTTTGCCTTCCTTATAAAAGAAACTTAAGACCCTTACTGACTTACCATATAGCCTCAGAATTGCAAATAATGGCTGATGCTTAATAGCTACTATAATCAAGCTCAGCTACAAAATCTCCCCTTGATCAGGTTAAAGTGCCTTTTCAGTCATCCACTGGAAGGTCGGATAACCCCAACTTGGGATTTTGCCACCTGTTTGGAAAAACATTTTCTGGTAGGCCCATTTAAAATCATGATTTAAATGCCCTATTTTAAAAATCTCTTTATCTCCACCAAACCAAGAGCTTGAATGAATATAGAAGGCTTTACCATCCCCCATGTCGCCCAAGTACACAACTTCTGGCATCCATTTTTTATTGGCTTCTTGAATTGAAATAACCCCGATATCCGCTGCTATCTGCTTACCCACCACTTCACACTCTTGATGTCCTATAGACTCCAATTTTGGAACTGTAATGGCGGCCGCATCTCCACAGGCGAAGACTTCAGGATGATCTGGATTTCTCATCCGTAAGTCTGTGACCACAAACCCCAGTTCATCTGAAATCGGAAGACCCTTCATAAAAATATGAGGCTTCCAATTTGGAAAAACAACTTTCAGTTCGGCCGCAATATACTCCCCATTTTTAAACTGAATTCCGTCCTGATCGATAAAATCAATGTCCTCCATATTGTTTTTATATCGCAGCCCCCTAGAACTCACAGTTTTCAGAAGTTGAGTGACAACTTTTTCTCCGGCATCCTCTGCAATCATCTTCGCGGGCGTAAAGAGTGTAATGTTTTGTGCTCCTCCCTTATGATTTTTTTCTAACCAGTGAGCTAATGATAATGAGAACTCCACAGCCGGACCTTCACAAACCGCCGAAGCCGTTGGCAGCCAATCTGGCTTACCCTTTTGTCCCTGTTGAAAGCGAGCTGACCCAATCGCAATGGGACCACCCTTATACTCACGACTCAAATAATTCATCAGTCTGTTTGTATGAAAAGCATCTGAAACCGCATGACCATACTCTGCAAAGCCTTTGATATCGTCAAAAGCTAAACGAGTCCCCAAAGCCACAACGAGATAATCATATGTCATATCATACTGAGGAGAACCTGGTCTTTCACTCGGTTGAATTGCAACACGTCTGTCTTCCACATGAATTTTTTTAACTTCACCTTGTACAAATTGAATGCCTTCCTCTTTTAGAGTTTTGACTATTGGCATATGCATCGTCACTGCAGGATCTCTTCCATGAAGAGCTTCCGAAGGAATGTTGGGTGTAAAATCGAGATAAGACTTTTGATCGACGCAGGTGATATCGACTTGGTAGCCTGCATATTCACGAATCTTTTGAGCCGCACCTAGTCCCGCAAAATTACATCCGAGTATTAAAACTTTTTTTTGTTGACCCATGACATCCTTCTTTCTTTGAAATATCTTTCTCGTCTCTTCGTCTTCAAACTTAATTTTAACTTAAGGATGTCTCGGTTATAGAACAAGAAGCAGCAGCTGAATGTGTCAAAATAAAAATGGACTTACGTAATGAACAAACGCTTCTTATCTTTCATATCTCTTATTCTTCTGAGTGCTTGTCATACGACTCAGATTCCTCTTCTCAATCCAGCCGGACCTGTTACCACAACGGAAGTTCATCTGAT
>DAHVKR010000255.1 GCA_027320785.1 Bdellovibrionales bacterium | reverse complement strand
TGCTAACGTTAGCGTATCACCGATCGTGAAGTCTTCCATCCCCGCCACAATCGCAATATCACCAGCACCTACTTCATCCACAGGTATTTGAGAATTCACATGGTACTGAAAAAGGGCTGATACCTTTACTTTCTTTTGAGCATTCTCTTGAACGCAGAGAACATCATCTCCCACTTTAATTTTCCCAGCGCGCACACGGCCAATCGCCAAACGGCCTACATAGTCGTTGTAGCTAATATTGGATACCATGATTTGAAGGGGCTCGTTTTCTTCTACTTTTGGCGGTGGAACTAAATCCACAATCGCATCATACAAAACTTGAAGGTTATCCGTCTTCACATTGGGATCTAGAGTCGCCATACCCTCACGGGCAATGGCATAAACCGTGTGAAAATCACATTGTTCTTCTGTTGCATCCAAATCAATAAACAAATCAAAAATTTCGTTATGAACCTCTTGAATACGAGCATCAGAACGATCAATTTTATTAATACAAACAATGACTTTTAAGTTTTGCTCGAGAGCTTTTTTGAGAACAAAGCGTGTTTGAGGTAAAGGTCCCTCAGAAGCATCACAAAGAAGAATAGCTCCATCCACCATATTTAAAATACGCTCAACTTCGCCACCAAAGTCACTATGCCCTGGCGTATCGACGATATTGATCTTAAAGCCCTTATAATTAAAAGACGCATTCTTAGCGGCGATTGTAATTCCACGCTCTTTTTCAAGATCCATGGAGTCCATTAAGCGCTCTTCGACCTGCTGATTTTCACGGAATGTTCCCGCTTGCTTAATCAAGTGATCCACTAGAGTTGTCTTTCCATGGTCAACGTGCGCAATAATGGCAATATTTCGAATCATCTTAGGGTCAACTGTCGTCATAACTTTTCCTCGTCAGTATTTTGTATCTAATTTCATTTCTTTTTATCAATCCAGAAAGTTTAGCCGTGGCCACCCATTAAGAAATCTTCCTGACTTGTATCTTCTTGATCGTACAACGAAATCGCATCAAAGAATGACAAGGTTTTTTCAAGAGTTACACTAAGCTCTTGAGTCTGAAAGATCTCTTTCCTGAATTGAGATGCGCCAGGATACCCTGTTGAGTACCAAGCTGCAAACTTCTTCAGCTGAATTCCGACAAGATGCGGCTCACAATAAAGCTCTAAATATTCATAGAGCTTGCGAATCACTTTTTTCAAAGGACGATCTTGAATTTTAAGCTCTTGTCCACCCTGCCAAATTCTCAGGGCATCATGAAAAATAAAGGGGTTTTTGAGGCATCCGCGACCAATCATCACACCATCACAGCCAGAGGATTTTAATTTATCCACAGCTTCGCGCGCTGTATGAATGTCTCCATTCCCCAAAATAGGTATAGAAGATTTCGCCTTTACCTGAGCAATATAATCCCAGTCGGCCATGCCAGAGTATCCTTGAGCCCGTGTTCGACCATGAATGGCAACCCAGGTTATGCCCTCATTATAAGCAATATGACAGACCTCTTCTGCATTTCGCGAGCTCGCATCCCAGCCCGTTCTGATTTTAATCGTTACAGGAATTTTCACAGTCCTCACCACTGTCGAGAGCATTTTTTCAAGAGCTTGCAGATCCTTTAAAAGAGCTGAGCCAGCTCCTTTTTTAACCACCTTGGGTACTGGACAGCCAAAGTTGAGATCAATAAAGTCAGCGCCTCTTTCTTCTGCCACCTCTGCTGCCGCTGCTACAGATTCCGGATCTTCACCAAAAAGCTGAATCCCAATAGGATGCTGAGTCTCATCAAAGCTCATCAGGGAAAAAGTCTTTTCAGATTTATATTGAATCCCATGCGAGCTCACGAGCTCTGTCACAACAACACTCGCATCCAAAGCCTTCATAAAAGATCGAAATGCATGATCTGTAATCCCAGCCATAGGAGCTAGAACAAAAGGATTCGCTTTGAGAGCCGCTAATGGATGATTTTGTGAATTCAACATAAAAACCTATGATTTCAGTCACTTAAAATGATTTTGCAAGGTCTTTATTGGGTCTTTGGGGTTTTTGAAAAATTTAGACTCGGAGCTGTGAAAAGCCCCTCGCCTATTCCAGCCAATGGATCCTATCCTCTATCTGGCGAGGGGCTTTAGGAGGTTCGTGGTCAGGATACCCCAGCACAACAGCACAAAGGAGCTCTAACTCACCTTTTTTGTAGTCTTCTCTCTCTGTAACACCCAAAAACCGGTCCACCTCTTCTTTGATTTCAAGAGGGGCACCCATTGTACAACATCCCAATCCTTCCACCAAACAAGCTAAGTTCAGGTTTTCAACAGCCATGTAAACTGACCCAATACTGGTATGATAACGCTCTTCGGATGAGTTCTGCGAATAACAAAATATAACAACAGGGGCGCCACCCAGAGTGTAAAAGAACCTCTCCGTAAATTCATACAAAGACGGTTTGAGTCGCTTTTTAAGAACATCCTTAATACCCTGCCAGGATTTTTGAGAGTACTGTAGGTACTCGTCTCTTTTCTTTCCTTGAGCAATGAAGAATCTCCAGTTTTGACGATTTTTCCCGGAGGGAGCTTGCATGGCTGCGGATAGAATACGATCTAAAATTTCTCGTTGAACAGGCATCTCTTTATATCGACGAATCGATTTGCGAGATTCGAGAAGTTTATAAAATTCTTCTTTGTTCATTCGGGGAAGACTATGGCATTCTTAGAAACATGACAATACGCCCTCAGACAATCATTTTAACAACTATCGCTCTTGTGTTGATTGCCATTGTCGCCATACCCTCATGGCGGCTCTCTGTCAGAAATTATATCCTTCCAGACTCTAGAACTCTGATCGCCAAAATAGATGGAAATGTTTCAAAAGATGGCCCGAATATAATTGTGCTCAAAATCAAATCTCGCGATCAGTATTACCTCGAAATTTATAAGGCCAATCAAAACCTTGAGCTGATGCAAAGAATTGCTTTGGAAGAGCCCTTAGATGGAAGCTTCTATTTTCGAGGTCAATACACCGATCTCGCCATGTCCGACCTGGATAACGATGGGTACTATGAAATTCTCGTTCCCATGTACGATAAAAACTCAACCCC
>DAHVKR010000254.1 GCA_027320785.1 Bdellovibrionales bacterium | reverse complement strand
AGTCTTCTTAAAGCTATTTTTGGCGCCCTTTTTCATGATCTTGCAAACCCCGCCATGATGGTTTTTATGGTAGCCGACACAGCCTACAAGAAAAAAACCATGAATGAGCAAGCCATTGAAAGACTTCATCGTGTCACCGATCAAATGAAACGAGTCTTAAATAAACTAAAGAAGATGACCTCTATCACAGGCGGAAAAAATCAACTTCAATACGAAAGCATCTCTCTCTTTGATTTGGCTCGAGAGGCCGTTAGCTTTGCAGAAAACCAAGCTCACGCAAAAGGGGTTCACCTCGTCGTAGACCCATCTGATTGCAACAAATGCGTTAAAGTAGATCGTGATATTTTTATATTTCAAGTTCTTATGAACTTCCTGACGAATGCCATTAAATTTACCGAGTCAGGCAAGACTGTGACTCTTTCAATTCACTCAGATCCCGATAACAAAATTCGGTTGGATATTCGTGATGAGGGTATTGGAATTCCCGCAACCAAAATTCCTCATCTCACCTCTTGGAAAAGTCACACCTCCACAACCGGCACAAACGGAGAAGTGGGAACAGGATTAGGTCTTCCCCTCGCACATAAATTTTTAATACTTATGGGAGGCAACCTCGTTATTCAAAGTCGACAAATTGAATCCTACCCTGACGATCACGGCACGACCGTTTCACTTGTTCTGCCTATCTCCGCAAACGAAGAAAAAACCACGAGTGAACCGAGCGGTCTGTCTAAAGCTTCTTAACTCTTTTTAATTCTAAAATTATAAATAATTAATAAACTAGACTATATATTATTTTTAAATTGTTTTTTATTGACCTATTTTGAGGCCTGCCATCAGATGAGACCACCTCAAAATAAGGAGTCTCCATATGAAAAAAAATTCCGAACAATTTAATAAATACAGTCAAGAAGTCCATCCAGCCCGAGTTGAGTTTATGCTATCAAAAGGCATTCAATACTTTATGGGCGAAAAGAACCCACAAAAGCTTCATCAGTTTTTGATTCTCTGGACAGGACTGAGTATCAAAATGACAGAGCAGGTGGAAAACTGGATTCAACGAGCAGGTCTCCAAACAAAGTCTCAAGGACAAAATGAAGTGGGAGATCTGCTTGTTCATCACGCCAGCCAGGAATCAGACCATCACCTGATGCTAATTGAGGATCTAAATTTTCTTGTACAGAAATGGAATGAGCGCTATCAAGACTCTCTTCGCCCTGAAGATATCACCCAAATGGCTACAGCTGATTTCACAAAAGCCTATGTGGATTTACATGAAAAAGTCATTCAAAGCGCCCAACCTTATCGTCAGGCTGCTATTGAGTTTGAAATCGAGCGAATCTCAGTTCATTACGGGCCGCGTATGTTGGAAAATGTTCTCCACGTATTAGGGTTTGAGTTCGAACAAGGTCTCAGCTTTCTAATGGAGCATGTGTTACTCGATCAAGGACATACAAAATTCAATACTCACCTACTCGAAACTTGTTTTGAGCATGGTGGAAAACCAGAAGATCTGGCCGAAACAGGCCGTGAGGCTCTCCATATTTATGCGGGTTTTCTTAATGAATGTGTGAACTTAACTTCCAAAGTTTTTGAGGCACCCTCATGGAAATCACAAGTCACTCTCTAAAACAGCCCCCTCGCACTCAGCACGAAATTTCGGGGCGTGACTTAAGCTGGTATTGGTTCAAAGGCAATGAGGTCCCGAGTCGTCTGCTTCAAAACGTCTGTCTTTTTAGAAGTTTTGTGCTTTATGACTCCGGGTTTAGAAAAAATTTTGGCCACTCTGGAGCTAACTATGGAGATGTTCAATATTCAGATTTTGAAAGCTACCATATCATGGCTTGCTATCAAGATCAGCTCATTGGAACTGTTCGTATCACACCTCCCTTTACTGAAACCGTGGCCTCGAGCGTCCTGGGACCCACTGAATATAAAGAACTTATTCAGCACCTCGGAACAAAGCTGAGTCAGGTCATTGAGATCAATCGCTTAATGGTGGATGCCCGAGTTCGAAAACTCCAACTAGGTCGAACGTTGATGTACGCCGCCGTAGCCTTGATCGAAAATCAATGGGATCGCTCTCAAATGACCATCATCGGGAGCGCGGGCAATGTCACAAAGCAGGCTGAGTTTTTTCAAAAGCACACGGATTATGAAAGAATTGAAGGCATTCAGGAGAAATTTGCCTCAGCTTTTCATGATCAAATCACTTTTTTAAAGTACAGAAATCCACCCTACGCAAAAGGTCAGGAGTGGATTGAGTTCTTTAAAGAAAAATTAAACGAAACAGCTAAGCCTCACTTTGACCACTTACAGATGGGGTATTCCGAACAAAGTCTTTTAGATCTAGCGTAACTTCACAGGCCTCTATTAGCCAATAGAGGCCAAAGCCGCAGGACCGTGAGCCCTAAACAGCTCTTCTTTTAAAAGCTGGTGTTGAGACTGCGATAGCTGAGGGTCATTTTTTAAGATCTCAAAAGCCGCTTCTCGCGCCTGCAATAGAATCGCAAAATCTCGCACCAGATTGGCCATCTTAAAGCCCGCGAGTCCAGATTGACGGGTTCCCAAAAACTCTCCAGGTCCTCGCATCTCTAAATCAAACTCAGCAATTTTAAATCCATCCGTCGTCTTTTCCATAAACTCAACTCGCTGTCGAGCCTCATCACTAACCGCATAACCCAGCATCAAAATGCAGTAACTTTTATGCTCGCCTCGTCCTACTCGTCCTCTTAGTTGATGAAGCTGAGAAAGACCAAATCTCTCGGCATGTTCCACAATCATCACAGTCGCATTCGGAACATCTACTCCCACCTCAATAACAGTCGTGCTAATGAGAACTTGAAACTCTTGCTGTCTAAACCTTTCCATGACCTCATCTTTTTCTTGAGGCTTCATTTTCCCATGAAGCAACCCCATAGATAGATCGGGATACTGAGCCTTCAATTGTTCGAACTCATCCACTGCATTTTTCAAATCCATTTTTTCACTTTCTTCAACCAGTGGATAAATCACATAGGCCTGTCGTCCTTTTTTAATTTGATCTCGCATAAAATCAAAAGCCATGCGGCGCTTCGAGGAGTATGCCAC
>DAHVKR010000253.1 GCA_027320785.1 Bdellovibrionales bacterium | reverse complement strand
AAATCAGGCGAGGCTTGTCGTTGGGGCGAAGCCCATATTAATTGACCAATAGAGCGATGATCCATTGGCCGGTTTTTTAAAAAATGACAGCCACCCGCAAGCAAGCCGAAGAAGATAAGAATAAACTTCATTACTTTGATCATGTATTCTCTTAGAATTTCAATACAGCCTTAAAATTCAACCTCCAGGACTTTCGTCAAGTTTCCAGTTGTGAGTATATCACTCCGTGAGGCTTCGTTATAAATTAGTTGAATGTCGACAGCCCCATTTTTGTCCTCTGATCCTGAAAAACAGACGGCGGTCAGAACATCTTGGATGATGGGCCCAACTCGAGATCTCATTCTTTTTTTTCCGGCAATATGGGGCAGCCTTATCCTTTTTATGGCTATTCTTTTTCATCAATTTGAGCCAGCCCGATTTCCGTGGAAATTTATGAGTGTGGTGAACTCACTCCATACGGGTTTACCCATCGCATATGCTTTGTTTTTTTCTCATCATTTTCCAACGGAAAATAAGAAAAAGATGCTTGGAGGATTCCTCTTTTTTTTGGTGATCTTTGCGCTTTCGTGGAAGATCAGTCAGTGGAATTTGGGGTTTATGACCATTCTACTTCCCACTTTTTTTGTCTTGATTGCAACCTACCATTTTTACCGTCAAGACTTGGGCATCTGTTCGATGTATCGAAGCAGAGATATGACATGCAAAAGTTGGGAAAAAGATTATGAAAGATATTTGATTTTATTTTTTGCTTTTATCATACCCACTGTTTACTGGATATCGTGGGGGCGTCGATACGATGCTCTTGTGAGGTATTGGGGAGGGGCTCTGCATTGGGATTGGTTATTAAACCTATTGAGTATACTGGCAACTGTCTTATTTGGTGGCTATGTCGGATATCAACTTTTATGGAAGAGAAATTTCAATCCACGGTTTCTTTATATGGGCGGACTCTATTTATTTGTGCTGACGATGTTAAAATCAAGTCTCTTTTTGTTTCCATTTTTTATCGAGATTATGGCCCGAACCTTTACTCATGACTGGGTCGAAATTGGAATTCAATCAAAGATGGCTTCAAGCGAACTTAAATCTTCACGCCCTTTTAACCGCTGGCGCGTTCTTGCCTGGATAGGGAGTGCGGTTCTCGTTGCCATCTTTTTTAATTTTTCAAAAGTGACCTATGCTTTCATGACAGATATCCAATCGCGTGGAGATCTGAATGGACAACAATTTTTAGAACATGCTGGTGACTCCTACTTCCAAATATGGGCAACATTTTATCTAGCACTCTCGGCCTTACATTATTATATTGGGCGCTATGTGTATGACTTTTCTGTGCCCGCTGTTAGAAAGAACTTAGACTTTGGTTCTTATTTTCAAAAAGGGAAAGGTTTTGTGCCGTGAAGATAAAATGGAAAGGTATTGTTCTCTTAAGTTTAATCGCTGTGACAGGTAAAGCTTATTTTGAGCAGCCCACTCAAAAAGTATCGGAGATGAACGGAATACGACTTTCAGATTACAAAGATATTACTCTAAAATGGCATTTAGTCACAGTTCGTTATCGTCAGGATACTCATGAAATGCGAGTTGTGTACGCAAATGATAAAGCTTGGAAAGAAATGAAAAAATTAAAACCAAATTATCCTGATGGAGCTATTTTTGCGAAAATTGGAATGATGACTGAAAAAGATCCAGCTTTTATCAGTTCGGAAGTTCCATCTGGAGCTCGAAGATTTCAGCTGATGGTTCGTGATCATAAAAAGTATAAATCGACTCAAGGGTGGGGGTATGCTCTTTTTGATGAAAATGGAAATATTTTTAAAGGTAAACCCCAAGATCAGGCAGCTGCCTGTGCGGCCTGCCATCGAATTGTACCTGAAAGAGATTATGTTTTTTCCCGGCCTTGGCAGATTCAGTTTTCTCCATCATTGCCTGGAGGAGACGAAAAAGCGGCCGTCATGCAGAAAATGATTCGTTTTGAAAAAAGGGAGCCGCAAGTTTATTCGCAAAAATTAAAGAAGCACTTAACAGATCCTCTTAAGTCGATCGACTCTTTAGAGGGTGAAATTAAGAAAAGTACTTTTTCAGGAACATTTGATGAGATCATACCTCTGTTGATTGAGAACACGAAGAGCAAGGGACGAGCTTCTATTTTTTATATGGACGACAAAAATTTTAGTCTCGTGACGCCGACCAAAACTCAAGAGAGTTGCGAGTCAGGAAAAATGGCCTTTCGAATAGTCGTTGTTTTGAATGGTGGATCTGTTCGTAACTCGATCTCCTGCCAATAGCTTCTTTTTAAAACCTCATTATTTCGAGTTGAAGTGACTTTTTTGGCTTGAGTGTCTATCAAACAAAGGAGTCTTTCAAAGTCTATCAGGCTTATAGCGCATTTAGGGCTATTTTATCTCATTTTGAGACATTGGCATTCTTTGCAAAAGAATAAGTTTGAAGTGTTTAACTTTAAAGGAGTTCTTTTATGAAGCCCCCGTTTTTCAAGTCTCGCAACCTTGTTGGTATCGCCAGTATTTTAGCATTATCAGTTGTAATGGGATGTACCAAACAACATCACAAACCACCCAGTATTTTGGCACAAGAAAAAGCTCAAGCTGAACAGCTGAAGCTTCAAAAGCAACAGATCGAGCAAACTCAGATTCAAGCTCAAGGCGAGCCCTCACAAAAACAGGTACAAAAAAGTACTGACTCGAACCCTTCAGTTGCTCAAACAATGCCCGTTGTGACAATTCCTCCGGCTTTGACAGATGATCAAATTAAGGCTTGGGAAAAATCTAAAACAGAACAAATCGACAAGACGCCCGCGATTCAAGCTGTGCCTGCGGTGGAAAAGAAGGCAGATGAGAAACTAGTCGGTCAAAATCAGGATCAGAAAAAAGAAACGACAGAGGTTCCAGAATCCTTAACTGGAAAACTTAAAGTTTTGGATGATGATCAAAAGATTATGAAGTCAGATGCTTGTACTTTTAAAATCCACACGGAGGGTGCTCAGGCAGCTGCCATTGTGATCAATGTGGGTGGAGAAGAGACATTCGTCTCCATTCCGCCAACATGGGTTACCACAAATGGTAAGGCATTAAAC
>DAHVKR010000252.1 GCA_027320785.1 Bdellovibrionales bacterium | reverse complement strand
CATGAAGGCCGGCCTTTCAGCTAATAAAGCTCTTCGTGCAGCGGCTTCTCGTGTCTTAGGACTCTCTGGTAAAGCACTTGATGACTTCATGAGAGACCAAGAAAACGGATTAGGTGGCTGTAAAGCCTAATTCCCAGCTTCAAAGTTATTTCAAAACCACCTAGCCCGGATGATTCTCCATCCGGGCTTTTTTTATGCCTCACTTTGAGAATCTCCTCGACTCCAGTCACGCCCCGGCCTACAGATCACTTCCCTAAAATCCGAAGAGAAAAGGTAGATTTTAAAAGTGGAGCAGATCATTTATGAAGGCATGGGTCAAAAAAATCGCGGATCAGTTTGATTTAGGCATCAAAGGCAGAGAAGGTTCTGGACACCACGACGATGAACACTCTCACTCGGGAGCACCGGACATCACAGAAGAAAAAGCCACTCTACTTTATATTTTAGATGTATATGGCAAAAATCTTTTTGATTTTGATCATCACCCTGTTCGCAAAACTCGCGAAGTCTTTGATGATTTCTCAAAAGCTCTTTTAAATCCTGACTACCCGGATGCAGACAAACTGCTTTTTCGAATTCGCCAGTTCTTTTCAGCCTATCGCGTGGACGAGTATTCTTATCTACAAAGATCTGCAGAAGAGTTCAAAAGCATCATCTGGGATTTTGCTGACCAACTGGGCGAAGATATACAAGTTGAAAAAACGAAGGAACATGAACTTCGTGCTCACTTAGATGAACTACGTGAAGCTGTTGAATCTAATGCGATGGAGAAACTCAAGCATAAGTCACGCGAATTTATTGATACTTATGTTCAATATCAAACACAAAAAGATGAACGTCGCAAAAAACGTTTGGGCAGCATGAGTCGATCTCTTCACACGATGAAAAAACAACTGGCCGAGGCTCAGACAAACCTCAAGGTAGATCATATGACTCAGGCCTATAATCGTAAAAGCTTCGACGAACAAGCTCAACGCTATCAACAACTTTATGGACTTTCCAAAGGTAACATCACCCTTGTTCTTTTTGATATCGATCACTTCAAGAAAGTCAATGATACCTATGGGCATGATATCGGCGACCATGTTATCAAGGAATGCGTTCGCTTCTTAAAAGAGTCCTTTCAGCGTGAGCAAGACTTTGTAGCCCGATTGGGTGGAGAAGAATTTGCTGTTCTTCTTCCTGATTTCGATGTGCAGTCAGCAGCTAAAAAAGTTGAGCAATGCTTGAATCGAATCCGTAAAGAAACTTTAGTTCATAAAGAACTCCATATTAAGTTCACGGTTTCATGTGGATTAGCTCAACTTCTTGAAAATGAGACATTCCCGCAGTGGCTAAAACGCGCTGATATGGCATTGTATCAAAGTAAGAATTCAGGTCGGAATCGTTATACAGTAGCGGCCCCCGTTTTATTGCCTTCTGCGGCCTAATACGAATTAACATCGATTTAAACTGTTATCTTTTAGACATCTGTCTGTCAGGCTGAACACGCCTGACTCTTTCCTCGACAGGTGTTTTCTCATTTTTGCTCATTTCTGTTTTAATTCAAGATGAGCTTGGCCTCCAAGATGCTTAGTCATCTTGTACGATGGAAAAAAATCAAAGTTCAAAATTCTTTTCAGTTTTAACAACACTTCTCGCGACAACCACATCATTAGCCGCAACTCCTTCTATTCAATATGCCGTGAATATGCAGGATGGTGGCTTAATCTTAAAGGAGTCCATTGTTCAAGGACTCGATTTACAAAGAACGTATCGCAGTCGATCCATTGATCGCGGTTATTTTGGAATGGGTTGGTGTAGCGACTTTGAATCTCATGTTAAATTTGAAGCCAAAGGTATGCTTCGCCTAGAGAGCTGTCAGTTTTCTCGTCCTCAAATTTTCAAACTCAGCCCATCAGCCGCTCGCTATACCAATTTATCTGACTCGCAAGACATGATCCTGATTAAGATGGGCTATTACGAAAGACGACTCAAAGGTCAGTGGCAAAATCGCTATGATTTTAAAGGTCGACTCGTTGAATTTCGAAAAGATAAAGCTTCTTACAAAATATCTTATAATGTCAGAGGTCTACCAGATCGAATTACGAGGGGGTCTCAAGCTCTTCAGTTGAGCTGGGATCCCCTTTTAGACCTTATTACTCAAATGAAATGGAATCATAAAAAATATAAAAATAAATACACTGGATTTGATCTCACTCAAGCTCAGACCATGGATGGTATTCTTCTTTATCAGTACGATGACTTAGATAACTTGACCTCTCGTAAGGCCTCCAACTCTCACGAGACAAGTCTTTCACTCTCTTACGATCGAGAAGAAGATCGCGTTCTTTCTATTCACGCCCGCTGCCAGGAACGTTACCGCTACAGCGGGAATCTTCAACGCCTCGTGGCCTCAGTCATTCGCACTTGTGAAGACAAAGCCACTCGTACGCAGTTTATTTTCAATAAGAAAAAAGGAATCTCTCCTTCCGAGCAAATTCATGTCACTCAGACAGTCCTTACTCCCTTTGAAAGACTTTCCCTCAATCAAGGAGTTGAGCAATGATATTGATAACACTTTTATTCTCATTAGCCTCAGCGCAAACGGTAAACTGGTACCAAAAAGCTCTCGACTTAGATTCTTCTGAAAATGCAAAATCTCGGCACACCGTTGTAGCCGTACTCGATACGGGAGTCGACACTGCACATCCTGCTTTACAAAATTCTTTGTGGACCAACCCCGGAGAAACAGGCCTAGATGGCAAAGGACGAAGCAAAGAAACCAATGGAATCGATGATGATGGAAATGGTTTTGTAGATGATGTCCATGGCTGGAATTTTGCCCAGAACAATAATAATCTCGAAGATCATCATGGACACGGGACCCATATTGCAGGGTTGATTGCCGCCGATTCGAAACCTTTTAAAGGAATTGCTCCTGGAACAAAGATTATGGTTTTAAAATATTATGATCCAACTCTTCCCAGTGGAGGGAGTACTCTGATGAACACTGTCCGCGCCATCAGGTACGCCCTCCGCATGGGAGCCACTATCATTAATTACTCCGGAGGAGGCCCCCAGCCCTCTTCCCTTGAAAAAGCTGTTCTAAAGGAAGCGGCCAAAAAAAATGTTCTGATCG
>DAHVKR010000251.1 GCA_027320785.1 Bdellovibrionales bacterium | reverse complement strand
TGACTCAAAAGATTTTGAATGACTCTGAAATTATTGATTTTGCTGACCATCATGCGGGAGTTATGTCCATGGCGCCTGGTGGATACAATCCTTACAAAGTGGGTATCGAGCTTTTGCGTGATATTGAGGATCGCTGGAACAGAGGGCGCTTTGGGCGCGAGTGGGAAGAGTGTGACGATGTTCGTGAAAGAAAGAATTGGGATCGCAAAACGAACTTGGGACGTGAAAAGATTTTTGAGGTTCGACGCGTTCATAACGACGTCACTTTTATCGATGAATTCCTAACGGAAGATTTTTGCGTTCGCAATAAGATGTTCGTTTATAAATTTGATAAAAAACAAAACAAATTTGTTATCGACACGAAAGACTTTAAGGCTATCAAAGCTAAGCTTCTTTTTATGATGACGAATTTTGGTCAGCCGATTATCAAAATTGAAGATGCCAATTTTGAAAATCGCGGAGAGCTCTTGTTGACTCATATGCATGAAG
This sequence comes from Bdellovibrionales bacterium, assembly GCA_027320785.1. Lineage (GTDB taxonomy): Bacteria > Bdellovibrionota > Bdellovibrionia > Bdellovibrionales > Bdellovibrionaceae. The sequence goes on along the minus strand of DAHVKR010000251.1, from coordinate 2,647 downwards.
GTATCGACATGCAGCCTGATTTTATGACGGAAACCATGAAGAACATTTATAAAATCTGGCGCCGTCCCGTGAACCTAGTAACGGCGATGGAGGGCGAAGGCCATTTTTACCGTTATGATGGGAATGAGTTTATTCAGAAGAAATTAGAAGGCCCCCAAAAGCCTGAGTCCAAAGAGGAAGAGAAGTAACTCGTCTAAAGTCCTGAGTCTCGGCTTTATCTAGCTTATAGGTAAAATATTTAATTAACTAAATGGTAAATGGTTAAAATTTATCATTTCAATGCCTATAAAGAATACGTCAATTCTTGGATCGAGCAGCAACCTAATAAGGGTCACGGTGAGTATCGGCGGCTTGCTTTGGCACTTAATATCTCAACAACAATGATCAGTCAGATTTTTAAGGGTGATAAAGATATCAGCATGGAGTTGGCCTGCGAGTTGACGGAGTATCTTCATCTAAGTGATGACGAATCAGATTTTTTTCTTCTTCTTGTAGAGCATAGTAAGGCGGGTTCTTATAAGCTCAAGGCGCGGATACAAAGACAAATAAAAGATCGACAAGAGAAAGCTAAGAAGCTGGAAAATAGGCTTAAAAAAGAGCAGAGCCTGGATGACCACGAAAAAGCACTTTATTATTCGACGTGGATTTATCCTGCCATTCGTATTTTATCCGATATCCCGGAAGTAAATACAGTGGATGAAATTTCATCTCGCCTGCAAATTCCTAAAAATCAAATCATACGTATTTTAGACTTCATGATTGAGAAAAAATTAGTTGTTGAAAGAGGGGCTAAGCTACATATGGGGCCGACGCATTTGTATCTACCTCCTCAAGATCCTATGGCAATTCGAAATTTACAAAATTGGCGACAGCTAGCATTTCAGAAAATGAATTTTCAAACTGACGAAACATTTTTTTACTCGGGACAATATGCTTTATCAAGAGAGGTCGCCGAAATCATACGGCGAACTTTGCCCGATTTTATTGAAGATATTTTGTCGCAAGTAAAGCCATCCCCTTCTGAAACTACACGCTGTCTGAATATTGATTATTTTGAGTTTTAGTCGTTGTAGTCGCGCAGGTTTGTCGATTCTATGAGTTCCTTGACCTCTTCAACATCGGGATTTGCTCTATCCAGAAGTGCGACTATTTTTCTAATGAGATCGTAATCATCGCGGTTCAGATCAAATTTTGTATCACCCTGGAAAATATTAGGTAGGGGATAGTATTTCCTGCACATTCTTTTTCGATCATTATAGCTTTTGTCAGAACTTTCCTCAAACATAACTAATGCTGCTTTTGAAAGACAGTGATCTTGCTTATTCTTATATTTCATAAGACGGATGCCCATGACTATTTCATGAATAACGAGAGTCGCCTGACTATTTTCATCCATTTGGTCAAACTGATTTGAATCAATCCATATTTTGTTCAAATCCTGAAGAGCAAGCTGATCTGTCTTGCCGTAAGTGCCTAAGATCTTGCGTGAAATCTCTTTGAGCTTAATAGGTACAAAATACCAATCTCGCTGATGAGTTAGATGATAAAAGTCTGCGGCTAATCGTGGGAAAACGGGATAGATATCTTTCATCAAAGGAAGGATGTGATCTACATAGTAAGGTTTGTTTTCAATGTCTCTTTCGATGTAAAAATCGAGGGGTTTTCCATTGACCCCATTTCCTCCGCCAGTCGAGTCCGTTCCTCCCATATCCTCGTGGGATGAGGTTGCATTGGTGGCAGTAGATTTCGACATAGCTGGATTGTTTCCCTGGCAGGAAATCAATAGAAAGCAGCTCAAAATAAGTGGCACGAATTGCCGTTTAGTAATGTTTTTCACTTAGATCTCTTAAGTTTATTTCCAAATCACGATGACTGTTATCAGTCAGGACTATTTTATTCCTCTGCATGTCGTAATACCCGAAGTTTCCTGATAAATTCTGTGTTCTTTTGTCTGTTACGATTTCAAGAGAGTAATGATTCAAAGTCATGATAGGGGTTAGTGTTCCTGATTCAGCACGTGTTGCATTTAATTTGATACACTTTTTTGTTTGGTTACAAGTCATCAGTTCGAAACCGCCAATCTTAGAAATTGTCTCACGAGCTTGCACTTGGCAGCTCGCGAGTACTAAGATCAGTAGAATTTGGTTTTTCACTGTTGATCTCATCTTGTTTCCTCGTTCTTATTGATTACAGTCAGTATCCATTAGAACGTTATAGTTATTATCGACAAACATGCCGCCGAGAGTGTTGTCTCGAAGAGAGGTTGCAAGTCCACAGCTATTCCAGCCAACTGGGGCTATTTGTCTGAGGTCTTGAATGGGTTTTGTTGACCAAGCAAACAGATTCACATTCATTGGAACGAGTGTGCCATCTGATTTTTCCATATCAATTTTTGTAATTCCGCCAAGAGCTTGATCGAGTGTTGCCATAAATCTTTGTAGGACAGTGCTTGTCGAGTCTACGCAGAGGCCTTGTTCAAATAAATAACCACGTCTTTGGTACTCAGTTTCTACACCTTGAGGGCATAGATTTTTTTGATACTGAACGGCCCATTTGACGGCTGAGCTTAAATCAGAACCAATGTCGCGCAAGAGCTTAAAGCTATTTTGCGAACGTAAATGTCCAAATGTGGGTGTGTTCATAAGAA
>DAHVKR010000250.1 GCA_027320785.1 Bdellovibrionales bacterium | reverse complement strand
TTGTGTACGGTATGCCAAGAGAGGCTGCGCTTAGGGGTGGGGCTGAGTTTGTTTTGCCACTGGATACGATTGCCGAAAAAATTATTCAACTTTGTGGAACCCAGAATAAGAGCACCCGAAATCGTGTCGCTTAATTTAAATTTAAAACGGGAAAGGAAAAACCATGGCCTCGTCAAAAAAGATACTTGTGATAGATGATGAGCCAGAGATTGCAGAAATACTCTGCGATCTTCTGATAACGCACTATCCTTTAGTTGAATCTATGACGGATTCTAATCAAGCGCGTGAACGTCTTGAAAAAGAATCTTTTTCTTTAATTATTAGCGATATTAACATGCCGGGGTTGCCGGGCCCAGAATTGATTCGATTCTTAAGAGCTCGTGGAGATTGGACGCTCGTGATGTTTCTGACAGGGAATGCGACAAAAGAAAATGTTTTATCGGCTTTGCGTTTGGGTGTCGTAGATGTTCTTGAAAAGCCTTTTGATGAAGACGTCCTATTGCAGACGATTCAACGTATCTTTGAAATTGAAAAGAGAAAAAATGGTCTTGTTTTAGAACAAGCAGGCAAAGAACTCTCGAAGGAGCAGCTTGAACAAAAAAATAAAATGCTGGGACTTTTGCATCTAGCAAATGAAAAGAAAACGGATGATAAGAAAAAGCCAGCATGAGTTTTAAACACATATCTGTAAAATTTATTTTAAAAGAATTGCTTTATATAGGAATTACATTTATTTCCTATTTCATAACAGCTTACGCGGGCCTGAAGCTCGCAACGCTCAATAATCATGCTTCACCTGTTTGGCCAGCAGCAGGTCTGGGAATTCTCTTTGTTTATGTACTCGGATTTAGAACGGCCATTGGTATTTTGCTTGGGGCTTTTTTGGCAAATTACCAAGCAGGCTTGGCAATGATCCCTTCCCTTTTTATAGGCCTTGGAAACTCTCTTGAAGCCATTATGGCAGTTGGACTGTTTAAGTACTTCTTTAGATCTCCTAATTCAATTGGTAGTCATGCGAAATTTTTATTCGCAATTATTTCTTTATCTTTTGCTGTTGCTTCAAGTGCTACAATTGGAAGCTTGACGCTTTTATTTTGGGGGATTGTCTCGTCTGGTGGCTTTGCCTATAACTGGATTACTTGGTGGGTAGGTGATTTTTTAGGAGCTCTTTTTATTATACCATTTGCTTACAAAATCGTAGCAAAAGACTTTCATCCTCTTAAGATGAGCTCCCATCAGTTTTCTTATTTAGCCCTAACTTTTTTAAGCTCTATCTTTTTGACACATCTTATTTTCCAAAGTTCATGGGTTGCTTTGCTTTTTATCTTATTTGTTCCATTGCTTTTTATTGCTACCAAATTAGAGTCCTCATGGGTCTATGTTTTATCATTAATAATTTGTTTTCAAACTGTATACTACACATCTGCTGGCGAAGGCCCTTTTATCAGCTATTCTATAAATGAAAGTCTCATTCGTTTGCAGCTTTTTCTGGCAAGTTTAGGTATCACAGCTATTGGCTTAGGAAGTTTAAAACTTGAGGGACTGCGCAGACGAACTAGCTGGGCTCTTTTATCCGGCTGGATTCTCTGCAGCTTTGCTTTTTACTCATTTTACCATTTGGGTCAGGAAAAAGATCGGTCGCAATTTGCTAGCCAAGTCAAAATAGCAGAAGAAAGTATTAAAGAGATGTTAGATGATCAAATTATGCTTCTTCAATCAGGAGTGGGACTTTTTGAGTCATCCAATTACGTTAGCGAGGAAGAGTGGCACATTTTCGCGAGTCGACTATTAAAAGGACGTGCCTCGCTGGGTTTACATGGAATTGGAGTGATTTTGCCCTCTACTGGAGCCGATTATAAAACTTTTGAAAATGAATCCGGTGTTAAAGAAATTCAAAAAGGATTTAAAATCCACTCTGTAAACACGGCTATGCCCGAGCAGATTGTACATGATCCGTATAAGCATTTTATTATCACTTACATTGAACCATTGGCATCGAACTTGAGCGCCTATGGTTTAGATATTTCAACGGAAAAAAACCGCTATGATGCCATTTTAAGATCTATTCAAACGGGTCACGCTTCTCTCACAAGGCCCATTCAGCTTGTTCAAGATAGTAAGACGCGCCCTGGCTTTTTGCTGTTAGTTCCTTTTTACAAAAAAGGAGCTCCACACAAGACTGTGGAGGAGCGTAGAAAAAACTTAATTGGATTTGTTTATGCACCCCTTATCGCGGATGACTTTTTTAAATCTGCCTTAATGGATCATGAGAGCATTGTGCAGCTAACAGCATCTATTCAAAATGAACAATTGGGAACAAGCAAGCAGGAAATAATTTATAAATCATCAGAGAAGGGTTCTTTTTTACAACAAAATATAACTCATGATATTAATTTAGGCGGTATTCCTATCGCGCTCAATTGGCGGTTAGGGAAATCATTTGATGGCTCGGCTAGTCTAATTGCTGCTTGGATTGGATTTAGCGGAGCGCTGTGCACATTATTTTTAGCTTTAATGATCTCGAGTCTTGAGAATTTATCAAGTCGTGCTCAAAAGATGGCCGATGAAATGACCCTTGAGTTAGATGAGAGAAGGCGTCAATGGCAAACTTTAGCCGAAGTTTCACCTGTGGGTATTTTCTTAGCGGATGCACAGGGTATTTTTACCTATGTGAATCCGACATGGTCTCAGCTGACAGGATTGAACTTAAAGCACATTAAAGAAAATGGATGGGAGATGTCGATTCATCCTGACGATAGATCAATTGTTGTCGAGGCCTGGAATAAAATAAAATTGACTCACTCTTTTAGTATTTCCTTCAAGTTAGTACACCCTTCGGGCAAGATTCTGTATGCCACAAGCCAGGCTGTCCCTATTCAGAACGAAAAGGGTGAAGTGACAGGTTATGTAGGAACTGTTCAAGATATGACAGAGCATCAACTGCAACAGCAGGCCCTTGTCGCGACTTCGCGATTGTCTTCATTGAGTGAAATGGCAAGTGGGGTCGCCCATGAAATTAATAACCCGCTGACTATTATTATGGGAAAGGCTCGTAAAATTGAAAAACTCGCAAAAGAAGAGCCGATTTTGACCCTTCAGATTCTCGAGCAAAGTCAGTTGATATCGAAGACAGCCAATCGCATTGCGA
>DAHVKR010000024.1 GCA_027320785.1 Bdellovibrionales bacterium | reverse complement strand
ATCGAGTTTTATCTGAGCTCACACTAGCTGATTGCTGATTTTGCTCTTGGATCGCCAAATAGACCTCTTCCCTATGGATTTTTGTATCCTTAGGGGCTTCGATACCAAGTCGAACTTGCTTACCTTTAATCTGAACTACACGGATTTTGATGTGGTCATCGATGGCGATGCTCTCACCTAACTTCCTTGTAAGTACCAGCATAGTATGACTCCTTCATACGGGTTTGCCATCTATTCGGATGCCAAAATCTAAAACTATAGTTTTTTTTATGGCGGAGACCTAGGTAGTCGAGTTATCGAAGGAAGTCAAGCAGACTACGCTCGACCATTTTACTGGAAGTTTCCATTGTGGCCTTCAGAGTGCTCTCACCCTTACTAATATCACTCACAAGTTGGAACATATCTGCATCTTCCATCTGAGAAGCCATCGTTTTATTGTCTACAATGGCTTTTTGCAGAGACTCTGTCGTCGAATTCAAGGTGCTCACACGAGATCCCAACTGTGCACGAGCCAGTACCACCTGAGAAATGGCCTGATCAATCATGTCCAGGGACTCCTGAACCCCTTCCTTGTCGTTAGTCTTAAGGCTGACCTCAAGCCCTTTCAGAACACTGAAAACATTGGTCCCACTGGAGTGCGTGACAGGATCTGTCTTACTCAAGTGAGATGTGCTTCCTACAGAGGCTAAACCACGAGTTTGGATCTCGTTATGCTCTTCTTCTTTTTCAATTTGCTCAACCTTTTGCTGCTCTTTTCGGTAGTCTTGAAGCTCCTGAACAGTTTGGGGTGTGTCTGATGCTGTACGAATAATTCCATCTCCATCCACACCTTTTCCTAAAAAGACCTTACTCCCGGGCATGTTGATGCCCACATAGGCATCCTTATGAATTTGAATCTTGATATCGCCGTCGTCTCCAGAGTAATTTCCTTCTGTATCAAAAGGCTGGCGAGCCGTCTGAAAGCCACCAAAAATAAATCGATCTCCCAGTTTGCGATTCGCGATTTGAACGGCCTGTTGAAATATTTGATGGATTTCTTCTGAGGAAATACGACGAGTCTCCTCGCTGGCACCACCATCTGTCGATTGAGCGATCGCCAACTCTTTTGCTCGCACTAACGTATCATTCAGCTCGCCTAATGCTTCCTCTGAATACTCTAAAAAAGATTTAGCCTGGCTGATATTTTGAATAAACTGCTTAAATCCACGTTCATCTGTTCTGGCTGCTAAAACTCGCGTGCTCGCTAAAGGATCATCGCTGGGTTTATTGATTCTTTTCTGAGTCGCAGCTTGATTTTGTAAATCAGACATATCAGAACGATTCTTCTGTAAGTTTCGTGTGATCTGTCCTGTTACCATCTTATCTGCGACTCTCATTTATTTTCCTATAAACGTTTCAAGTTTAAAACTGTTTCGAGCATCTCATCAGCTGTTTTAATGACTTTAGCTGAGGCATCATACATCTTTTGCATTTCAACCATATTCGTTGTTTCTTCATCCAATGAAACTCCGCTGATACTTTCACGAATGTTCTTCATCTGATCCACAATATTTTTCTGAGACTCCTGTGTCGAACGAGCCCGCTGTGTGATTGTTCCCAATTGTCCCACACTGGAGTTGTAAAAATCATCTATTGTTGCCGTTCCATTTTGCATCGTCGGACGATACTGAATGGCTGAAATCATATTAGCGATTGTATTATCACCAGGGGCATTGGGTTTATTCCCGGCTGCAATTCTTCCCACATCATTCAAAATCGTCTTGTTTACACTGATTTTTTCAGAAGCACCCTCTGCCGTATCGGGCATATCAAAGAAAAGAACACCTGCTTTTCCATATCGATCATGACCTTCAATATGAGCCGAGTTCACTTCACGCGCCAATGTATAAGCCATCTCATCTACATTCTTGAGGCCATCTTCAATAATGTTATCTCTGACTTCTAATAAGCCGCCCAGCTGTCCACCCTTAAACTGCTTCGTCATTTCGAAAGTAGACCCATGTTCGCTAGCTCGATACATGATTTGAGCTCGTCCTGTTTCGGGCGCCGTTTGAGTTAAAAGCTCCGTTGCAGTACTACCTGAAACAAGAACAGCCGTATTTCCTGCTGTAATCGAAACCTGGCCATCTTTTCCTTCAGCCCAAGAAATATCAATTTTTTCGCCCAATTTCTTAAGTAAAAGATCACGTCTATCACGCTCATCATTTGCTGGATTTCCTTGAACCTCAACCTGCAATATTTTTTCATTTAGCGAGGCGATTTCTTTCGTCATTTGATTGACTTGAACAACTAAGTTCTTAACTTGGCCATCAATATCATCCTGCACATCTCGCATTTGGCTATGAACATGTTTAAAATCTGTCGCCAATTGCTCGGCAGACTCCTTCACCATAGTTCGTGAAGCTAAAGACTCTGGATTGTTTGAAAGCTCACGGAAGGCATTAAAGAACTGAGTCATATATTGATTCAGTCCTTTGTTCTCTTGTTCGTTAAAAATCTGCTCCACACGAGCCAAAGAGTCAGCACGACCATTTTCGTAACCCAGTGATGTTTGTTCTTTCTGAATCTGCTTTTCCAACCAAGGATTGTTTGTGCGAGTCACAGAAGCGGCACGCGCGCCCATACCTATTCTGAGGTTTCCTTCGCCAATAGGTACATTCGCTTCCAAATCAACTCTTTGGCGAGAGTAGCCTTCTGTCGACTTATTCGCAATATTATGAGAAACAGTTTGCAAAGCCGTTTGGCTGTTTTGCAAGGACCGCTTTCCGACATCCATCATTGCGCCGATTTTTGACATCTAGGCTTCCTTGCTCACGAAGTTTCCAGAAACTTCGGGACCTTGTTTATAGTGACCTTTTCGCTCGTAAGTATTTTTTCCAGCCAAGGTTTCTTTGATATTTCCGAGAGCACCATTCAAAGTTTTGAGGGCCGTTTGAGCATATTGATTATTTTCACGATTTAACTCTTGCAGTCTCTGGATGATCATCTCAAGCGCCGAGTGTAGTTGGCGAAGAGTGTCTCCTTCTTTCATAGGCATTTGGGCTGCAATTTCCCTTAAACGAGGACGCTGCGATTGAAGGCCTACTAGCTCCCCTAGTTGAAAAGCATATTTCTCGCGAAGAAGGTCTGCCATTCGAGCTTTTCCGACCAACTCTTCCTTCATAATGCGAGTCTTATCAATTTCAATCAAATCAACATGAATTAGAAAATCCTTTTCTTTGCGCACGACATCCAGTAGCTGACGATAAATCTTCGTCATCTCACCTAAGATATCCGTCAGTTTTATAAAAACTGTCTCTGTTTGCGCGTCCATGCCTCACCTATCTGGCATCCAGCCATCATGGTGTTATAGTTAATTTTTTGCTTCAAGATGGTCATCAACCATGCGGTCCGCTACAGCTTGCGAATCGACTTTGTATTGACCAGAATCAATTAAACGTCGAAAGTGGGCGACTTTTTCAGCATCCACATCAGGAGCTGCCATAGCGAGTTCTTTGATCCGTTTCGCTTCTTGTGCCTTTGGAGAAACATCAACTCGCGCAGCACCCACAACATCCGCTAGCTTATCTGATGCGACAGAAGATTCTCTTTGCCCCGAAATTTTTTTCTCACCGAGTTTATCAGTTCTTCCTGAATCCGTCAGATTCAGTTTTTGACCGATTTTATTGTGGGTTATTTTCATCGAGGCCTCCTGCCTTAAATTAATTTACACTCTCAGTGTATCACATTGAGACATTCCAAAAGAAGTTTTTTGTCTCCGGACTGAGGTACCCCAGACCTTCGCCTTCTTGTAAATTTTGCCCGACCTTCAAAGCTTCCGTTGATCCATTCAAAACAAATCGACTTTTAAGCCCGTTATCATGCCACATCTCGAGGAAGGTCTGCTGGGGGCCCAGGTCTAGCTTCTTTTTCAAAAGTCCACCCCACGGAGCGACGACTTTTTCAGGTTGGACCGAAGCTTCATTTTTACGCGTAAACTCGAGGGTCTGAGCACCTTCTGAACTTTTGGGGCTAATTCCTCTTTTTAATGTAAAATTTGATTTCTCATCTAGGTGAAGAGGACCTTTAGGCTTATTCACTGGCATTCGAGATCCATAATGAAAAACAAGCTGTTCGTAGATCAAGTCAGATAATCCGATTCCACCCTTATCCCCCCACTTTTCCACATACTCATCATCTAGTTTTTCACGAAATATTTTTTCGCCCTGGCTGACTTTGATTAAACCCGACTCTGTTACGGTCGACCGCATGGCTTTCATCATTTCCCGCAGGAATTGCTTTTCATACATGCGAGAAACTTCTTTAAATTTTTTATCGAGCTCAGGATTTCCTGAAGTGGACTCAATCGGTGAATTTTGAGCGGCCTTGACTTGAGCTTGAAGTGGAAAGCCATCCATTTTCTTAATCATGATGGATCACCAAATTTTGTAAGGAAGAAAAAAGGGGAGTTGAGTTAGAGTCTTTCGTACATCCTGTACTTAACTTTTGATAGGCCTCATTGGCTCTCATCCTGAGTGGCCACTGACCTTCTAAATCTGTTCCCTGCGAAGAAACTTTGACTCTTGACCATCCTTGGTTTTCGATCTCTTCCTCACCCTCCCCACGCTCACAAAACATCCATGTCTTGCAAGCGACATTAATCACTACATTTAAAAGTTTAACATTACGCGTTTCATTTCGAAACACATTCATTACAAAATCTCCAATTCCCCGTGCAAAGCTCCAGCTGCCTTGATGGACTGAAGTATAGTTATCAGGTCCTTTGGCGTAACTCCTAATTTGTTTAGTGACTGCACAAGGTCTCCGACGCTCACACCCCCATCAATGATGGCCACGTGCTCCTCTTTTCCTTTTTTACCTGCCGTAGCACCAGCCGGGGGCTCAACTTTCACCGACAAAGTTCCATGACTAATAGCTACTCGAGAAACTCTAACTTTATCACCGATTACAACCGTTCCTGTTTTTTCATTAATTACGACAACTGCTTTTTGATCTGGGTTAATTTCTATGGATTCAATTGTTGCCATCAATTCAACGCCACGGTTCTCATACGCATTTGGAGTTACGATATCAATTGTGCCCGCGTCTTTCGCAGTCGCATACTGCCCGCCCAGTTCCTTATTTATGGTCAAGGCTGTACGCGCAGCCGTTGTGAAATCAGGGTTATGTAAAGTCATGCGAAACATTTTACGATTCGAAAAATCTGCCTGGATATCTTTTTCAATGATAGCTCCATTGGGAATACGACCTGATGTTGGATGAATGTCTTTACCATCGCCACTAATCAGAACTGTTCCTTGAGCAACCGCATAAACTTGATCATTTGCTGCCCTTAAGGGAGACATCAGAAGCGTTCCACCTTGAAGACTCGAAGCATCCCCTATTGAACTTACTGTAATATCAAGAGGATTACCTGCCTTAGCAAATGGTGGTAGTTGTGCCGAAATTATTACGGCCGCCACATTCTTACTCGTAATATCTTTATTCTCGAGTTTAACTCCTAACTTATCCAGCATTCGCACTAAGGACTTCGTTGTAAACTCACTTTTTCCATCCCCTGTTCCTTTAAGACCTACCACTATCCCGTAACCAATTAATTGATTTTCACGAACACCTCGAATACTGGCGATATCCTTTAGGCGTGCCGCTTCGGCTTGAAAAGCCAAAAAAAGTAAAATTAAAATCTTAATAGATATTTTCATCTTTTACGGCCCTTCTAATACTGACCACATCGTATTGTGGATCAATAAGTTTATCTGAACTTGTTCCCGCATCGTTAAAATCTTCAGCTTTTAAAATTCCTGAAATAATAACCTTGTACTCTTTCTTATCGATGACAAAAGGCTGAGATCCTTTAATGCGGTAATTACCATCAGGTAACTTCTCAACAATCTTTGATTGAATGTTTTGAACATCGGATAAATCAATTTTTTCTTCTTTTGGTTTTTCAGTTTTCGAAGCTGGGGCACGAGTTGCCTGCGCATCAGTCGCTTTATTATTAGGCTGATTCTGAGCAAGTGCTGGATTCATGCTTTGGCTTCTTCTGCGTGCTTCTTCCGCTTCTAACTCTTTTAGCAGAGTTCGGATATTGTTAGCTTTTGTTTCAACCTGTTTCATGGCCATACCTTCAAGTTTAATCGTAAGAGCATCACCTTCTTTACGAGACTTGTTTTGAGCAAACATATAAGAAGTTTGACCTTCCATTTGCCAAAGGCTTCCTGCGCTAGAACCCAAGTCTGACTCGGCCTCCATGCGCGCGCGAGTCATTCTTTTATACTCACGATCTTGAGGGCTTCCGGCTTGGGGCGTTTCTGAGTATTTCAAGCCCGGCTCGGGGCTAATAAAGGGAACATTTTCACTCACATTATCCCCAAACCACTGTTTGAAGGAGGCACAGCCCACTAATAAAAAAGGAAGTAACATTAAACTCAACTTATTCATTCGATTCTCACAATTCCTTTATCCATAATTCGACCTGACATCATTTTTTGATTCGACAAATTTCGAATTCGAATCACATCACCCACAATTCCAGATTCTTGAGCCATCGTGGGAAGACTGACTTCGAAACTTTCATTTCCAGTAACGGCTTTAACCATCTGGCCCTGTCTGACGGCGTAATCCCGTTGAATATCTTGAGACGAAAGCATTGTGCCCGTCATAATATAGCGAGATACTTTTTTCCCAACGATGTCTTTTTTCTTAGTATAAAAATCTTTTGAAAATGTTACGTCCATCGTATCTAGAGTTAGATCCGAATCGACAAGCGTATCACCAATACGCAGTACTCTAGCTGTCTTCACAACTTGTCTTTGCGCTTTTATTTGCCCACTGATCCAGCTTAGGTTCTGCCCATCTGTAGACATCACGGGTAACATAAAGGCGCCTGAAGTTGGAATATCTCGCCACTCCAAGCTGACTGTCGAAACATGAATCTCTGGAAGATTCGATATGCTGACACGAAATCGACAATCAGAGCATTTTAATGTTAGTCGATTCTCTAGTCGTTCTTGTATTTGTAGTTTAGACAGTCCCACAGTCTCTGTAATATGAATTTGTTCTGGAATAATAAATGAAAGATGTCGTAAGTCGGGACGCTCTTCCATGGCTTTCTTCATCCAGTCTAAAATTTCTAGCTTCGATATCGTTTCTTTATGGAAAGGAAGATCCATGTCCAAGACAGAACGTATCGTATCAGGAGTCTGATTTTTCAAAATAACAATGTCTTCCAATTGAAGTACAATAGCACGACTGACCTCAATAGAAGTTTTCATCTGGACTTCAGTTTTAGCCGAAGCTATCACAGATAAAATTAAGCTAAAAAAACAGATCGCTATTTTTTTCATTCGTGTTATCTCATACTATTAATAGATTGAAGCATTTGATCCGATGTTTGAATAACTTTGCTATTAGTTTCAAATGCACGTTGTGCTTTAATCATATCCACCATTTCATCCACAATATTCACGTTAGAAGCCTCGATTTGTCCTTGAGCAATATAGCCAACTCCATTTAATCCTGGACGATTCGTGATGGCTTGTCCGCTAGCAGGTGTCTGTCCAAAGAGATTTTTTCCAAGAGACTTTAAACCCGCTGGATTCACAAAATTCACAATATCCAGCTGCGCAATCGTAGAAGGATCAGCGTTGGGTCCTTGATAGACAACAACTTCACCATTGGATCGAAACTCAACACCAGAGGCATCCGGCGGAATTGTCACTTCGGGTACTAGAAAGTTTCCATTCTTATCAACAACTCGCCCTTGAGCATCTTTTTTGAAAGACCCATCTCTTGTGTAAGCTGTTTGCCCATCTGGAGTCAGAATTTGAAAAAAACCGGGCCCTTCAATTTGAAGATCCAGTGGGTTTTTTGTCGTGATGGCACTTCCTACATCAAAGTTTTTCTGAACCGAAGCCGTACGAGTTCCCAAACCTACTTGAACACCGTTGGGTGAATAAGAATTGGCTCCCGCAACAGACCCAGGTTCACGTTTTGTATCATAAAGTAAGTCTTCAAACTCAGCTCGAGATTTTTTAAACCCTGCCGTTTGCGAGTTCGCAATATTATTGGCAATCACATCCATATTTTCTTGTTGGGCTGCCATTCCAGTCGCGGCGGTATTAAGACTTCTCAACATACATTACCTACTTTGTTAGGGTGTCACTTTTCCTACAACATTCACTAATTTTTCGGCCATGCTGTCATAGGCACTCATAGCCTTCTGGGTACTCTCAAAAACTCGATGGGTGGAAATCATATCTGTCATCTCTGTCACAACATTGACATTACTTGTTTCGATAAATCCCTGCCTTAAAGAAGGCGAAGGAATCGGATTCAGCTGAGGAGTCATTGTTGGACGAGGCCCATAAAGATTGGCTCCGATCTTCATCAATGAGTCAGGATTCGACACATTCACCAAGGACAACTGTCCTAATTGGTTCTCTCCTTGAAAAACTTGCCCATTATCAGAGATGGAAACATTTCCCTCTGTCGTAAACTGTATGGTTCTTTCAGACTCGGGCGTTCCAGGGTCTGCTGATTTTAAAACAGGGTATCCTTCTTTTGTAACTAATCGGCCGTTGCCATCCATCGTGAAATTACCGGCTCGCGTATAGCGAATTCCTCCAGGCGTTGAAACTTCAAAAAAGCCCGGGCCATCAATTGCTAAATCTAAGTTTCCGCCTGTTCTTTTCAAACTTCCTTGAGAGAAATCTGTGTATGTTCCTTTTTCATGAACGTAAGACTTATCTCCACCTTGCATATTATAAAAACTTTCAATTGCCGCCACATCTCTTGGAATTGGAATTGTTGTTGGTTCTTTTTCATTGGCTGTAAGGTATTCAGAAAAAACTTGCTGATCACGTTTGTACCCAGGAGTATTGACGTTCGCGATATTGTTCGCAATGGTATCCAACTTCGTACTTTGAGCCATTGCTCCTGATAGCGCTGTGTATACACCCTTTAAGGCCATCGAAACTCCTTTTCAATGGGGACCACTTCATAGCATTCAAATAAATGAACTGAACCCTCACTCCTATGCAAAGCAACGCGCATGCCACACTACACGAGCTCCTTCAAGACTTGATATACGTCTAGCAAAGGTCGAGTCCCCTGATTCAGGACTCAAGTTTTTTGCATAAGAGCCGAGGGCTCGACATAGGTCGAGTGTTGGAATTTTGTCAGGTCTAGATGTCTTCGCCAAAACTTCTACTCCTGCAAAAGGACTGACAAAATAGAGAACATGCGATTGAAACACTCTGCTCGACCTCT
>DAHVKR010000249.1 GCA_027320785.1 Bdellovibrionales bacterium | reverse complement strand
ACTTTATTTCTGGAATTATCATTTTGATCGAGAGACCCATTAAGGTGGGAGATATCATTCGAGTCGGTACCACATCCGGTCGCGTACTCGACATTCGCGTTCGCTCCACTATAGTTCAAACACGGGACGATGTTTCCATAATTGTCCCAAACTCAAAACTCATTTCAGAAGAAGTGGTGAATGATAGCTACTCAGGCCAACAAATTCGCCAGCACATTCGAGTTGGCGTGGCCTATGGTTCGGATGTTGAAAAAGTAAAAAGAATTCTTCTTGAGAGTGCCATTGGACATGACCAAGTTCTGGACACACCCAAACCTCTTGTCATCTTTGAAGACTTTGGAGATTCCTCTTTGAACTTTGATCTTCGGTTCTGGTGCTCCGATATTTGGAACTTAGATCCCATCACCAGCGATATTCGAAGCGATATTGACAAAAAATTTCGTCAAGAAAATATCGAAATCCCTTTCCCTCAAAGAGATTTACATATTCGATCATCTAAAGTGGATTTTTCAAAACATTAACCTGTTGTCATCATGCCACACGCAATACCCACGATGGTTTCGCGCAAAAGAGCCTCATCATCTTTTTTCATGGCAATAATTTGAATCAAATTCAGAATATCAATGTGAGTTGTTCGAAGCCGAATACTTTCCCCTAACCAAGGACGAAACCAAAGTAAACTATTTTGCTTACTGACATCACGAGCGAACTCAACAGCCAATTTATATTCATGACAGAGTTGATGGAATAAATCACCCGTTTCAGCTTTATCAAAATACATATGCCAGACATCCATTTCGACTTTTGCTAAACTGAAACTCAGCATTTTTACAAAGGAAGAGAAGAAAGGATCATGAGTGAATAGGATTTTAAGATGATCCTGCTCCGTCTTCGTTAGTTTTTTCCAAGCTGACCCAATCCCCCACCATGTGGGCAATAAAGAGCGAGACTGAGTCCAGCATAAAACCCAAGGAATGGCTCGCAATGAATCCAGAGTAACATGATCAGAAGGACGCTTAGAAGGACGCGAGCCGATTTTTAAGATATCCAAGTACCGATAAGGTGTTGTCTTAAGTAAGGTCGTCAGAAGCGGGCCATTTTTAACAAGATCCACATAGGCTTGCGAGGCCAATTTTTCTAACTTGTAAAGGTCTGGAGATACAACATACCTTGTTTTACTTATCTTTCGACGTAAAGCTTCGAGCGTGAAGTATGCACAATGTGAATTCAAAATTTCTTTATTCGCAAACTGTCGTTGAATCATCTCTCCTTGAACTGTCATTTTTGGATTTTCGACTGCAGAAAGGCTCCACCAGGAGATTTGCTCCTTAATACTTCCTCCTCCACGAGCCACACTTCCACCCGATCCGTGAAAGAAAATGGGCTTTAATTTTAAAGACGTTAGAGTTTTATCCAATTCATGCATGGACTTCGCAATTAAAAAACGACTTGAAATAATGCCGACTTGCTTAGCTGAGTCCGAGTAGCCCAACATGACTTCGAACTTTCCAGCCCAATGTCTTTTAACCTTATAGTAATTCTTCTTATTCTTGAGCCAGTTTTTTAAAATATTTTTTCCAGACATCAAAGCCTCGCGGCTTTCGAATAGAGGAATAATGGGCATGATGGATGACTTCGTCGCCATCTCTGCCAGCTGAGCTGCATTTTCAATATCCTGATCCGATTCGCAATGGGAAATAATGAGACCCCTAGCATAAGAAGTCATAGCAAGGGGCCCTGCTATCTGAGATAACTCGTGCAGCATTTTTCGAATAGGCGCTTGAGGCTGAGTTAAAGCCTCTAAAATTAAACTCGAATCTTCTCTGAGCTCAATTGGCAGCACAAGCGCAGGAAATATCTCTAAAGCTTTATTCATTTGCACTAGACTCTGATGAGAAGCTATTGCTGGATTAAGACTCTTAAGAAGACTCTTATACTTTGCAACCCACGACTTGACCTTTGTTCCATCTCCACGAGAAATAGTTTCTAGTTTCCGAAGATCTGCTTTCAAAAGACCAATTAAATCAACCTGATTTTTAAGTCGATATTTGGAGTGAGAAATCAAATGCAAATCATCTTGAAGTCTTAAAAGATTGCGGTATAGAAACTGCAAAAGATGTG
This sequence comes from Bdellovibrionales bacterium, assembly GCA_027320785.1. Taxonomy (GTDB): domain Bacteria; phylum Bdellovibrionota; class Bdellovibrionia; order Bdellovibrionales; family Bdellovibrionaceae. The sequence goes on along the minus strand of DAHVKR010000249.1, from coordinate 1,032 downwards.
TCCTTGATTTATTTAAACACATGACCATCACATCCTTATCAACATAAGGATTACCATCCTTATCTCCGCCCACCCAAGAACGAAGTCGAATATCGAATGCTGGTTTTTCGTCTAAAATATAGTTGAGGATTTCAGGATCGAAAATAAGGGAATAAACATAATCCGCCTCATCCAACACGGATGGCTTTTTTTCTTTCGAGAAGGGCTGTAACCACAGAAGCTTCATCTGTGTTCCAAGAGCCATATCATTGAAAAGAAAATTACTATCAATTCCTTCAATCAATAATTTTTGTATATTCTGAAGTGTTTTAACGACATTTTTATTGCGAGCCTCAGTCGGATGTGCCGTTAAAACGTAGATAAGGTTCAGCTTCTTCTTTAAAGCTTGTGTTGGCGGCTTCTGTCGTAATCGCCAAGTTCGGTAAGCGGCTTCACAAACATTGACGATTTCCAACTGCAAAGAAAAAGCATGGGCCAAGCGAAATAAATCCTGCTTGTTTTCCTTTTCTAATTTTTGATAAATATCATCTAAATTTTTCTTATTCAGGCTTTTATTCCGAAGAGCTTTCAGCTTTTCTCGGTAGTACTCCACCTTATGGTAAAAAGCTTCACCTTCTATATCTAAAATACTTTGTCCAAACGCTGTTGTTGCTTTTCGAACTGTTCGACGAAGTTCACGCGGTAAAAATTGAGGAACAAACCTTTCTCCTGACAGGAAAAGATCAATACTTTTCTTTTGCTTCTCAAAGTCTCGAGGCGTGCTATACTTTGGTGAAAGCCATTCGATAACAGCTGCATAACCCAAACTCTCAGGATCATTGAAAAGATAATTTGGCGCCACATCAATAACTTTGAAATCATTGTTCAATTGAAAGCTAAGAGTTGGATCGTAAATTTGTCCTTGAATAACTTGCTTCACATATTCCGTCGGAGTGAGCTTGTCTTTATATTTGCTATACCCACGCAAGCGGGCCCCGGCACGAATTCTCTTGAGCTTGTATTTATCCACAAGCTTTCGACGCCCTTCATAGA
>DAHVKR010000248.1 GCA_027320785.1 Bdellovibrionales bacterium | reverse complement strand
CTGCAATCGCCCTGTCTTTGAAATCTGAGGACGAACCAGACGATTTTCCAAAGCGAGCCAAGCCAAAGAGGAAATCACATCCAGTTCAGCCACTTGGTGCGCGAGCCATGAAATAGGAGCCGCTAATTCCAAGGCTTCCCTTTTCAGAGCTTCAAAAATTTCATACTCCAACTCATTCCGACGGGTTTCAGCCGAAAGAATCTTTTTCTCCAACTCCATCAATTCATCCGTGTAAAAACGCTCGGCCGTACTGAGAGTTTGCTTGCGTTTATAATGGGATGGAACTTTTTCTTTATGTGTATGAGTCACTTCAATGTAGTAACCAAACACATTGTTGTAACGTACCTTCAGAGAGGGAATACCGGTACTCGATTTTTCTCGAGCTTCGAGTTCTGCCAAGATGGTGTGGGCTTCCGTCGTCAATTTGATCAGCTCATCCAGATCAGGTGAAAAACCTTTACGAATTAAACCACCCTGCTTTATTTGCAAAGGAGGTTCATCTGTTAAAGCACCTTGTGTTTTCTGCGACCAGTGACGAAGAGATTTTTCATCAGAAAAACTTTGCTGAGCGAGATCTAGAACTCGCAATCCTATTTCGACCCCTTGAACAAGGGCGAGCAAATCACGACCGTTACCACTGGGTTGAGCGACTTTTGTAAGCCTTCGCTCGAGATCTCCCAGACGACCCAACTCATCTCGAACTCGTTTTAACTTTGGCAAATCTGACTTCCATAGATCAATCAAGTCCCAACGAGATTCCAGCTCCGTTGGACTCGTCAAAGGAAACTGCATCCAACTTTTAAGCTTGCGAGCTCCCGCTGAAGTCTTGGTTTTATCCAAAATGGAAAAAAGTGTGCCCGAATCATCACCCCTTGAGTTCACAAAAAGCTCTAAATGACGAGCACTTGTCGAAGAAATCTTCATACGAGATTGAATTTCTCGCTTTTCGAATGGACGCAAAACCTGCAAAGCTTCTGAAGCACTCAAAGTCTTTACATAAGACAAAAGTCTTTGAGCACTTTCGGGAATTGAACTCTCTTTTTTTTCAAGCTCCTCATGAATACTTAAAATCCAAGTCGTTGGAAATTCTTCTTTTTGGCCAGGGCTCAGAACAACTTCTGCCACCGCAAATTGAGAAAAAACTCGAAAAACTTCTTCAATTCGGCTGCTTGTGCGATCCAGCCAAAACGCCTCTCCAGTGCTCATATCTAAAAAAGAAAGAGTCTTCTCGTCAAAGCTTGCTAAATAATGAGCTCGCGTTCTTTCTAGCGTATCAACATCGTAAACCATTCCTGGTGTAAGAACGCGAGTCACGGCGCGCTTCACGATTCCTTTGGCTGTTTTGGGATCCTCAACCTGATCGCAAATGGCAATCTTAAATCCTTTGGCCAAAAGTTTATTTAAAGGACCTGCTACCGAATGATGGGGAACTCCGCACATCGGAGTCTCATCTTGGGATTTCTTGTTTCGAGAAGTCAGCGCAATCCCTAAAAGGGGGGCAACAGTTTGTGCATCCTCATAAAAAAGCTCATAAAAATCTCCCATCCGAAAAAAGAGAATTTTATCTGGATAGAGTGACTTAATATCCCAGTATTGCTTCATTAAAGGTGTCATGGCCATATCCTTTCGACCTAACATGGAGACCTTGGGAATGCACTCCTAGCGCCTTAAAATGCAATGTGTCGTTTGCCTCTTTAAAGCCCTCTAGTTATGCTTAAAATATGTGCATGCCAGCAAAAATCTCCTTTTAAGACACAGACTTAAGAGTTGGCCCTAAAAAGCCGAAAAGTCTTCAGTGGGACGTCTAAATCGTCAAGATTTCTTTTATTTTTTGGGTGAAATAAAACTCTGCTTTGTGAGCTTCTTTTTACTTTTGCTTTCCGGGTGTACAGCCGCCAATCCCAGCGTGAAATCTCTTCTTTCAAGCCTTGATAGTTTTTCTCTAAATCAACATCAAATTCGAATTCAAAGTCTTGCAGATCTATCGAATATCACTGTGGATGCAACCTGCGACTCAAACAACACTTCATTTGAATATCATCTTCCCAGTGATCCAGTGGATACATGGACAACCCTCCCCAGCACACCCACTGGTATTTTTACTGCTATTGATAACCAGTGTACGACCAATCGCAAACTCTCATTCAGTATGAATCTTTCTGCAACAAGTCCCTTTAGTACAATGACCCTTGGCTCTACTAACTCCATTCAATTTCGCGATCAAAATGTTTTAGGCATCAGTTTCGTAGAAAACCTAGATATTTTGTACGCACAAGTCACTCTTTCAGATAATCGTCTTCTAAATGGCCAGGGCATGAATAATACCATTACAGGCTCCGCCTCCGACACTCTTCAAGGTCGGGCCGTTCCTATTCAGCAATATCCAACCATTACAGGCTCCGCCTCCGACACTCTTCAAGGAACGGCGGTGTTTCAGTGATACGTTTTTTAATTGGATTCATTTTCCTTGTAAGCCTTAATACTTTCGCTCAAACAACCACCTTTCGATACGAAGGACGTATCCAAGGTACTTCCATCGTCGCCGGAACTATGGCAAATCAAACCTTGAGTGTACAAATTCAAAGACCCGATGGCTGCGGAGGAAATTTAGGACTCACCACATGGACGTCAAGTACCGTTAGTTTTCTAGACGGAGCCTTCAGTATTAGTCCTTCTTTTACAGCATCCGCTTTTGCAAATGCCATGAATCCTTGGAATACCTTTGGAGCAAGTTGTACGGTCCCTGAGTTTCGTCGAAACATGATTCTCACATGGGGGGGAACTGAAACATTTGTAGTTTCACTGGATGACTCACCTCGATCTAATCTTTCTAATTATTCTATCAACGCATCAAATGCCACAGGGCTGGGCGGCTTGGCTGTTCAATCTGCTTTAAGCTGCTCGACGAATTCTGTTCTAAAATATGTCACAGCGAACAGTCAATTCGAGTGTCAACCTTTAGCCGCAACAGATATTCCGACTCTAACAGCAACCCAGATTCCAAACCTCAGTGGAGATGTTTCTGGATCTATCACCGCAACTTCAGTTGATAAAATTAAAGGCATTGCTGTTTCTGGAACACCCACAAGCGGGCAAGTTCTGAAATATGATGGTACAAATTGGACTCCTTCCGCTGATAACACAGGCTCAACTC
>DAHVKR010000247.1 GCA_027320785.1 Bdellovibrionales bacterium | reverse complement strand
ACGATTCCTTTATTTTGCAAGAAGCGAATGGATGAGGTATCTTCCCCAGCCCAATTGAGGGGATCCGTCCAGTCGTCTAGATACTCCATAACCTTCCCAGAAACAGCCCATGCGCCCCCTGGTAAATTTTGAACGGAAGTTCTTTGGGATTTGTCCACTTGAGATCCAGACATCCAAAAATTCACAAGAGAATTATAGGCACGAGTTAAATAATGTGTGGAAGATGAGCTTAGATATCCTCCTCCTAGAAAGAGAAGATGTGGATCCTGTGAAAATTGATGAACAATATTTTCGAGATAGTGAGGAGTTGGAAGTTCGACATCTTCATCAAAAAAGAAATAAATTTGATGAGATTTTTTGATCAGACTCAATCTTTGGGGGCAGCTTTGTGACTCTCGAATTTCAAGATCATATTGGAGGGTTTGATTTTGTAGGGAAGTGATTAACTGAGGGCTCAGAGTCTTTTGAGAGCGGCAATTTATAATGATTTTCGGTTTTTGGACCATTGCAAAAGAATAACATATAGATGTGTCCATCCTTCAACCCAACTCATCAGTTTCGACTCGCCTAGACGAGCTGAATAAGAAATGGGAATTTGTTTGCAGCGAGATGTGGAGGTTAGGAAGAGAGCGCTCATGGCAATGGACAAGTTAAAACCTCGGTAAGGTAGTTCTAAAATACTGGGAACAAACTTTCTTTTAAAAAGCCGAAGACCTGAGCAGACATCTGTATGGGGTAATTTTAAAAAATGTCGGAATAGAAACCCAAATAAATTGTTACCAAAGCGTCTCCAGGCGGTCAGATCACTTTGAGGTATCAGACGATTACCGAATACAACATCTAGATTTTCTTTTTGCATTTGTTGAAGCAGCAATAGAATGTCCATAGGGTCATAAGTGGCATCCATATCCATCATGGCGATAAGCTCACCCCGGGCTTGTGCAAATCCTGTTTTAAGGGCTTGGCCGTATCCTAAATTTTCAGAGTGCGTGATCATTTTGATGCGAGAGATATATTGCTGCAAGATTTCAGGGGTAGAATCAGTGGAGCCATCATCGACGACGAGAGTTTCGAGCTTCCAGCCAACTTGGGACAGCTGTTCTTGTACAGTATGAAGTCGATCCATCACCGAAGGAATGGCAGGTGCCTCATTCAGACAGGGTATAACTAATGAAATAGTCTTTTGCTCAAACATAAAACAAAGTTAAGATAGAAAAATCATGAGATTAAGTCAAAATGCAAATCCCTTTCGGTCAGAAAAAGTCATATGGGCGTCTCTTCTCTTGATTCTGACGATTTGGTCCTATTTTTCTTACAACAATTGGATTTCAGACTCTGAATATTGGCCCATTAGCTTATCAGGTCATTGGGACCTATGGAGGCAGCAGCCGGCTTTAATTTATAAGCCATTGTTTCATTTATCTCTATCTTGGATTTACTTGTTTGATTTGGATTCCGTTCAACACCTTCACGTGGCGAAAGCTTTTTATACATTTTTGGGGGTATTGAGCTTTGTTTTTTTCTTTTTGATTTTAAGAAGGCAATTGAAATCACTGAAGGCACTTCTTGTGACTTTTATCTTTTTATTCTCGAATTTGGGATTTAGTCAGGTAGGGGTTATTCGTTCAGATTTCTTATCATTTTTTATAACACTTCTTTATTTTTACTGGATTCCAAAGGTAAAGAGCCAATCTTGGATACAGGTTTCAATTTATACAGCTTTTTTCTCATTACTTCTCATCCTGTGTACGCCTAAAAGTATTTTCTTTTGCATTCTTATTTTTATTTATAGTTTTTTTAAACTTGAAAAGGGAATTCATCGTTTTCGATTCTTTTTAGTTTGTGGATGGCTAAGTATAATTGCCACGTATCTGATGAGTTTATGGCTAGGTTCAGGAGAGATGATGAATGCCTTTTTATCAGCTCTTCAGTTTGCAAGGGACTCTTATCGTGATCCTAAAGTAGTAGGTTTTTTCAGTGAATATATGAGCCGATATACGCTGCATGATATTTTGATATGGATGCTATTTATCATAGGCTTTGTTTATCAACTTATACTTTTTAAAAGAAAAAAACAGTTGGAAGCTTTGGCTTACGAAGTGATAATTCTCTTTATTTTTCTTTTTTATATGATTCACCATCCCGCTACGGCTTTTTTTGTGGGTTCTTATTTTGGGTTACTTTTTTTGGCTCAATGTTATTTTTGGCGCAGAATTCCCGAGTTCATTTTGCTGGGGGTGCTTGTTGCGAATATTGCTATATTGTGTTGGAATCTGAAGCCTTTGTATTACTACTCAAATAAAATAGAATTTGAAACAGTTCGAAAAATTTCAGACTTTGTGAAAGGTTCTATACCTCAGGGGAAAATTTTTGATGGATTAGCCGTGGGACCTCGTGATTCTTATATGCTTCATTATGTAGGGCCTGATGATGAGAGTGCGCATTCGCAGATAATCGAGGCTATTAAGACAGAAAGGCCAGAGCTCGTGTCTTATTCAAGTCGTGTGGCCCTATTGGAGCCTGCAATAGGAGAAATATTGAGAGAGTCCTACAAGCCAATTGGAATTGGGTACTGGCTGCGAAAAGATATTCAGACAAAAGAATATCTAAACTTGGCTTGGCCACCCTTTTTTGTTTTTGTTTACGAACCCTATCCCTCTCACTTGGGAGAGAAGAAATAGAGATTAACGAATTTAAGATAATTTAGAATATACGTGTGCAATTGATGTAAGCATACGTGGTATTAGTCCCATAGGGCTGAACTCTGTACCCCATCGTCATACCTGGGCCTACAGGAGTAGGGGCTGTGGGTGGGGGGAGCCAAGGGCCTGGCTTTTCTCCTGTGTTTCCTGCCGTATTATTACAGTATTCCACAATAGAAACGGGCGAGGCTGCGTTAACAGTAAATGTCGCCTCTTGGAGTGTCGCGGAGGTGATGTCCCATTGCTTAGAAGCAATTTTGTTGGAAAGCGCGACATCAGCTCCATTTACATTTAAGCCAAGTTGTACAGATCCACAGGCAAAGCAAGTGGTGGATGCCGAGCATGGGAAGTGGGCAGCAGGTGGACGTGCGGTCAGACCGATTTGGCTTCTGACTTCAACGGTCGGCTAAAGCCAGCGGGCGCGCTTCAGCCAGAAATACAGGCCGCCGCACAAGGCCAGCGTGAAGACGAT
>DAHVKR010000246.1 GCA_027320785.1 Bdellovibrionales bacterium | reverse complement strand
AGAGATGTTTTCGTTGTAAGCATCTTCGCAAACTTCATAAGCTAAGCGGGTCAAAATTTCTTCGGAGGCTAAAACCTTTTGAGTGTTTAGAAACTTCTTCAGAACAGACTCCAGGTTTTTCATGGGATCTGTGATGAGAAATGAACTTCGGGACTGAGAAGGGAGGGGGTCGAGCTCCATACCGAGGCTTTGTGCGACTTCCGTAACCGTGCTCCAGCGCATGGAACAATCGAGGTGGCGATGCAAATCAACTTTGGGAAGGTTTCGAAGCTGAGGGAGTGTCATCATAACCCTTTCTTAACAGTTTCGGGGGCAGATGTCTTCACTAACGCAGCGTCACGGCTAATGTACCTCGCTCTGATATTGGGTAGTGTGAGATTCATGAATCAAAGTCTTCAAATTCCACAAAAATTATCAGGTAATCCACAAAACGATCCACAATTTGCAGTCACTTTAGCGGGACCTCAAGGACCCTTACAGGCGGCTGACCCAAGAGCGACACGGGCTCTGATCTCTTTGATGGATATGTATGCTGTGCTCGGTGGGGCCGCTTCTCATTTTGGGGGGCCCTCTGCTTTGGCAGAATTGATGTCGTCACTATATGCCCTAGTTTTTGATCAAGCGCGCTCTCAAAAAAAACAGTGGTTTGATCTTTTTCATATCGTGAACGATGTGGGTCATGCTGAGAATGGACTTTATGCTTTGAAGGCCAACTATCAGATGGCGGGATTGACTCTGGATCAATTAAAAAAATTTAGATCCATTGAGTCTGGCTTAACAGGTCACGGAGAAGTTCATTGTTTCCCTAAAGGCGTATTTCTAAGCAACGGTCCTTTGGGATCCGCTTTTCCTCAGTCTCAAGGTGTTGCTGTGGCAGAAAAAATGAACGGTCGTATGCGCACGACAGTTTGTGTATTGAGCGATGGAGCCTCAATGGAAGGGGAGGCAAAAGAAGCTTTTGCAGCCATTCCAGGTCTGGCCTCTAAAGGAAAATTAGGGCCTTATGTCCTCATTATATCCGATAATAATACCAAGCTTTCAGGTCGAATTGATCAAGATAGTTACTCAATGGAGCCCACCTTTCATTCACTCAAAGAATTAGGTTGGGATGTGATTACTTTGGAAAAAGCTCATGATCTTAAAGCTTGTACGCAAACACTACATGAGGCTTTGGAAAAAGCTCATCAAAATCCACAGAAACCTGTTGCCATTCATGCTCATACAATCAAAGGCTATGGAGTAAAGAAAACAGAGGAAAGTTCTTCTGGTGGCCACGGTTTTCCTTTGAAGTCTCCAAAAGAGCTTCCCGCTTTTTTAAGTGAAATCTATCAGGGTGAAAAGTACCCTGAACTTTATGATCAATGGATTGCAGAGCTTCTTGAAATTGAAAAAAAGAATGCGGCATCAAGTGGTGGAGAGAAAATTCAAAAAGGAATTTCTACTGCTATGATCAAAGCCTATGAAAAAGGCCTCCCTGTGGTATCGGTCACATCAGACCTGTCGGGCTCGACAGGTATTGCCGATTTCCGTAAAAAATTTCCAGAGGCTTCTTTAGATGTGGGAGTGGCAGAAAGTAACATGGTCAGCACGGCAGTGGGACTCTCGAAACTAGGCTACCTTCCTGTGGTGGACACTTTTGCACAGTTTGGTGTAACTAAGGGTGCGCTACCCTTGACAATGGGAGCTCTCAGCGAAGCACCTGTGATTTGTGTTTATTCTCATACAGGTTTTCAAGATGCTGCCGATGGAGCAAGCCATCAGGCTTTGAGCTATGTGGCCATGGTATCCAGTATTCCTCATGTGAAGGTTCATGCTCTAACTTGTAGCGAAGAAGCTGACCAGCTCTTGATGCAAGCGATTGAAGAGCAAGCTGAGAAAAAGCGTAAAGGTGAAACGCCGAACTCCCATGTTTTTTTCTTAGGTCGTGAAAATTTCCCGAAATCTTATGGGGCCAGTCACTATTCTCTATATCAACCTCAGGTGATCAAGAAAAAGAATGGAAACGAAAATGTGGCACTTGTGGTGGCGGGAAGTATGATGCCCGAAGCCTTGAAAGCCTGTGAAAAGCTCGAGCAAGCGAACAAAGGTTATATCTTGGTTAACGCCAATTGCCTCAATCAAATACAAGTGGATTTTTATCGCGATATTTTGTCTCAGACAAAAGGGCGTCTTGTTGTTGTGGAAGATCATCAGTTAATTGGCGGTTTCGGACAAATTCTTGTTTCGACTTTGGTGACTTCTGGAGTGCCAGTTGAGGCTCAAATTTTAGCTGTACGCGGAGAGTTTGGCCGAAGTGCTTACAATGCTATCGATCTGTATCGTCAGCAAGGGCTGGATTCAGAGGCAATTGCACAAGCCGTTCAGTCATTCAAGTGATGAGAAGTGGGGCGAGCATCGCTGTTTTCGATCTCTTGAGTCCAAAAGATAAGCTCCTGAAAGGGAATTCGTTCTTCAGCATAGGCAAGCCGTAGGGCTTTCACTATGAAGGGGCTTTGTAAAAAGGCTCGCTGTCTTCGCGGGCCTTTGCGTACATAAGACTTTCTATTCTCAAGAGATTTCATCACATGAAGAACTCGATAAAACTCAGCGATTTCGACTTTGAAAAGGCCTAACTGTTGCTTCATGAACTGATCCCAATTGGCATTGTCTTCAATAGCCCCAAGGTTGAGTTCACTATCTGGAAATTGACTTTTCAGAATGGAAAAAAGGAAAGCCGTAAAAAGCTCTGCCGGAGCCTTTTCGGAGCTCACCATCCAAGATATTTTTTGCATGTATTGAATAAAAAAGTCGCGTCGCTCTGAGGAGTCGAGAAATTCGGCAAAGAAGGGAAGCGTTGTTTTAAGGACTCCGAGATCATAAAGCTCCAACCAGGCTCGAGCCGGCTCTTTCAACTTTAAAATTTTGAGATACTCTTCTCTTTTTCGCGGGAGTGGAGACCTTTCGAGAGCATCATGATTTTTTTGAATACCCTCTCGGAGATCTGTTTCCATTTGAAAGTTGAGCTTATGAGAAAGTCGAACAGCTCGTAAAATTCGAATGGGGTCTTCTATCAAACGAGCGGCTGGATCTCCGATCATACGAAGAGTTCGATCTTCAATATCTTTCATTCCTTTTACGTAATCCACCATGCGATGTTCGAGTGGATCGTAAAATAAAGCATTCACGGTGAAATCTCGGCGGACGG
>DAHVKR010000245.1 GCA_027320785.1 Bdellovibrionales bacterium | reverse complement strand
TTTGAAACTCAAAGTGGAAAAACGATTTATACAACGAATAAGCAAGCCGAGCTTGAATCCTATGTTCAGGTTAATTACAAAATTAATCGCTTGTTTCGACTGCAACCTCGTCTGAGTTGGTTTGATGAGTGGAAGATGAGAAGCCCTGTGAATGGTCTTTCTAGTTCTCATGTTACTAGTTTTGCTCCCAGTTTGGGGCTCGAGTGGCGGCCTACTCGTAATTTTAATACAACGATCATTTATTCCAATACGACAAAATTCTACGCGAATCGTTCTTTCATTCGAACGGATACGCCCTATGATCCCAACAATGATCAATTGGTCGCTTTGACGAGTTATCGTTTCTAACTCAAAGGCTCAGGCAATCGGTATTCGAGCTCTTGCTGATGCCAGGGAAATTTAAGATAGACACAACGAAGCTGAATTTTCTCATCTTGAATTCGGCTTTCAAAGTCAGCGTAGAGATGATCATCTAAAACAGGATATCCTAAAAAAGCTAATTGAGCTCGAATTTGATGAGTGCGTCCCGTGATCAATTCGATTTCGAGCCGTGTTTTTTCGCTGGATAGAATTTCTTTTTTAAGGATCCGCAATTGGCAAACTTGAGTTTGGGGTCGTGGCTGTTCCCATATCGTCTTGGGGGCGTAGCGGGATTTTTGCATATAGTGCTCATGCAGTCCCAGTTCAGGTCCTGGTGTTGTAACTAAAGCCTGATAGATTTTTTGCACTTTTTTATCTCTGAGTAAGTTTTGAAAATCTAACTGTGCGGCTGATGTTTTGGCTAAAACCACAAGGCCCGAGGTGGGCACATCAAGGCGATGAGTGGGGTAGAGTGTGAGAGAAAATTGAGACTCCAAATCTTTCCATAGATTCTCGTGAAGATTGTCCACAGTTGGGTGGCAAGGAAGGCCCGCCGGCTTGTTAACAATTAACAGGTCTTCATTTTCGAAGGCGACGCGATCGTTTAAATGAATTCGCGGGAAACGGCGTGGGTCTGTGTGAATTCGTAAATAATCATCAGGCTGAACTTCACACTCATCCAGGATTCGAGAATCATTCAAGTAAACACAGCCAAAGCGAGCCCAGCTCAGGAGCTGAGAAATTTCGATTTGTGTTTCTTGAGACACAATCTCAGTCCAAAGGCCAGCAGTTGTGCTAACAAAATGAACAATTCCGGTTTCAGTTTTTTTCCAAGGCATGGAAGAATTGTGTTAGCACAGTGTGACGAATGTATTCAAGCGGGCTTCCGCAAGAGAATATGGAAAATCAATGGATATCGCGAGCCAGCCCATATTCCAGTTTTTGTCGCAATACGCCTATCAGCCCGAGTGGGTTTTTATGGCTGTTATCGGCATGATGCTGGCCAGTGCCTTTGGATTCCCTCTTCCGGAAGAGGTGACTCTTTTAAGTGTGGGAGTCCTTGTTTTTATGGGTTCTCGGCCGGACCTATTTCCACCTCCATCTCCTCACGCCACACCCATTAATGTTCATCAAGCCGCCTTGGTGGCTTTCGCTGCGGTCCTGATGAGCGATAGCTTGATTTATAGCTTAGGGCGGATTTGGGGGCGAAAAATTCTCTATCATGAGAAAATGCGAAGGGCCGTTTCGGTTGAGACTCTTCAAAAAGTAGAAGAAAGAACCAAGCGTTATGGAATGGTCGCAGTTTTTGCCTTTCGGTTTACGCCTGGAGTTCGATTTCCAGGCCACTTAGCCTGTGGTGCGATGAAGCTGGGATTTTGGAAGTTTTTGAGTGTGGATGCACTGGCAGCTCTGATTAGTGTTCCGACTCAAATTTATTTGGTTGCTATTTACGGAGAGCCCATTATCAAATTTCTAAAAGAAGTGAAGATTGTGATTTTCGCTCTTCTTTTGGTCGCACTTTTGATCTTTCTCTTTAAAAGATTTAGAGCTAAGCAAAAGGCGCGAACCTCCTAGGCAGCTTTTTTGTGATAGTCATTTTGACTGAGTTCACAGGCAATTTTAAGAGTTGTAGGCTGCTGCCAGTGACGATCTTGCCACTCATGCCAGAAGACTTTTTCGTAACCGTTTTCGAGTCCAAAAATTTCTTCTCGAACCTTAAAGAGAAGACCTGAGCCTGAGCCCATCAGCCAATCCATTTGCACAAGATAAAGAGCCTCTTCTAAATCATCAGGACCCAACTGACTCAGAAAACTGTCGGGAAGTTGATCAATTAAGAAACAAGCATTATGAACATATTTTTTGAAGGCTTTAAGCGTGGGTTCTACTAATAATTTATCAACACTGACATTACTTTGGCTGCCTGAAACCCAAGGCTTGGCGAGGCGTTTAAAGTTCCAATACATAACGGCATCGCTGACAACATAGTCAGCGCGAGGAATGTAGTCTTGAACTGAATCAACGTGGACAGCTTCAAAAGCCGGCTCTTGAATATGAGCATTGTGATCGAGTGCAACCACACTTCGAAGATGAAAAAGAAAAGAGTCTAATGAGAGAAGTTTTTCTTCAAAGGAAGGTGAGAACTTCACATTGAGACTGTAAATAAGTGGGTTTCCTATTTGGCTTTCAAATTTTTCAATTTCATCGACAAGCTCATAAAAATCGCGAAGGTCGTAGCCCCAAGGCTGTTGAACTCTCTCGAGAACTTCGCTGAAGCGCTGTTCAAATTCTTTTACAAGGGCGGGTGAAACTGGTTTTACTTCTTGGTAAAGGGATTCAATACGTTTCTGAGATTTTTTAAAGAGCTCACGGTGAGGTTCTAGTCCGCTCCAGACTTCTTGAGCAAAAGAAGGGTCAATAAAGGGAACCGCTAGCGGTGAGGAACAGTAGCTATTCAAGCGTAAAAAGGAAACTCCCAAAAGTAAGTCTGAAAGATAGGCGCTCGGAGTGGCGGGTTGAGTTTTTTCAAAATCAGAGGCTTGTTTCCAGAAGTGAAAGGAAAGAGGCTTAAAAGTAGAGCCTTGAGCTAAAGTAATATGATAACCTAAACGAATTCCATCTCGCTTCATAAAAGAGCCTCCTGATCCACTTAACATTTCGGTTTTTGAGCCCGAGAACTCAATGTGAATCCTGAAATCCTATGCTATGATCCAGTCATGGAATGGATAGATGCTCACTCTCATTGGACAGATTCTAGACTGGATGCTATTCGTGATCTTTGGATGCGACAGGCTCTCGACCAAGGGCTTTGCTATACGCTTCAAGGT
>DAHVKR010000244.1 GCA_027320785.1 Bdellovibrionales bacterium | reverse complement strand
TATTGCGGATCCCATTTTTCAAAAGCCGCCGTCAACGGCAAAATGGTAAAGGGTAAATAAGTCAGAATCAGACCGAGGTACATCAAAGTCGCATTGTGAGTCCAAGCTAAAGACTGGTAAGCTGGACTGATTACACGAATCAAAGTCTGCACTGGCCCCTCCACTCCGACAAAATTTTGCAAAGAGTAAAGACGAATGAGGGAACTCAAAAGAAAAGGCAGCACAAAAAGAATAAGTGTCTGTCCTCGCACCTCTGGTTTTCTTGAAACCACATACCAGGCACACCAAGCCCCTAAAACTGTGCATAAAAAAGCCGTGATACCCGCCATCACCAATGTTCTGAGGAACACTTCAGCATATTGCCAATTGAGAGCTCTCTCGTAAGCTCGAAGACTGAAACTCCACTCAACTCCCCCATAGGTTCCCTTTGTTAAAAAGGACAGAACAAAAACATACAGGAGCGGCAATATAAAAAAACAAAAAAGCCAAAGAGGCGTTAACCAGGAAATACTTTTCAGAAAAATCAAAGAGAACTGAGGTTTCAAGTTTGTCACGAAGGACTCACCCTCACCTTCAGAATATCTGCTTTTTGATAACTAAACTGAATCTTTTCACCGACACGGACTTGAGAACCCTGAACATTCTCGACATAAATAAGCCAACCCTGTCCTTGCTCATCACGAACACGAACTTCTGAATAGGGACCCACCATACTCGAGAGGATCACTTCTCCACTTTTAATGACTTCACCCTTTGCATTTAAAAAGATTTTCTCAGGATTCAGATAGCAGACCTCAAACTCATTTTTTGAGATTACGTTTTTCTGTCCTAAGAACTCGGCGACAAAAACAGTTTCAGGCTTGTAAAAAAGATCCGAAGGAGTTCCGAGCTGTTCAATGCCCCCCTGATTCCAAACTGCAATTCGATCTGACATTTGCAAAGCTTCTTGCTGATCATGAGTCACAAAAAGAAAAGTCAGTCCCAATTTTTTCTGGAGGCTTTTCATTTCAGAACGTAATTGAACTCGAATTTTTTCATCTAAAGCACTGAAGGGCTCATCTAACAGGAGCATCTGGGGCTGATCAGCTAAAGCACGAGCCAAAGCGACTCGTTGTGCTTGTCCTCCCGATAAAGAAGCGGGTTTTCGATCCCCAAACTCTGGCATCTGCATCATCTCGAGGAGTTCTTGAGCTCGTTTTCTTCTCGTCTGCGAATCAACTTTTCGATTTTTAAGCGAGAACTCAATATTCTCAAAGACACTCATATGAGGAAAAAGAGCATATTTTTGAAAAACCATATGAAAGGGGCGAGATTGAGCGGGCAACTCCAGAATGGACTTTGACTTCAAAAGAAGCTGTCCCTCATCCGGTGTTTCAAGACCTGCAACACAGCGTAAGAAAGTCGTCTTTCCACAACCACTGGGTCCCAATAGAGTCATAAATTCGCCATCCCGAATACTCAACGAAACTTGACGAAGGACATGGGGAGACTGTGGGAAACTTTTGCTTATCTGAATAGCTTCAAGCATACTTAAGCCTAAAAAAAGTACTTTCTCTTGTCGAGGTTAAATTCATGTCTGTTTTGAGGTTTTTTCTTTCCTTTTCTCTGATTATTCCTCTTTTCCTGCTCTCGGCCTGTGAAAAGAAAAATGAAAAGGTCCTTAACCTGGCTATTTGGGGGAATTATCTCAGTCCTGATTTGCAAAAAAAGTTTACGGAACAAACAGGCATCGAAATTCGCATGACCAACTACTCTTCTAACGAAGAGCTTTTAGCTAAAGTTCAAACTGGTGGAGCGAGCTTTGATGTGGCCGTCCCCTCAGATTATATGGTGGGCGTGATGGCTCACCTGAATCTCCTCGAGCCTTTAGATCGAAAACAACTTCCACACTTTCAAAATCTAGATACTCAATTCCTTCATCAAGACTATGACCCTCAAAATCAATTTTCGGTGCCCTATGGTTGGACAACAGCGGGTATTGCCATCAATCGAGATCTTTATAAAGAACCCATTCACTCTTGGAAGGATCTATTCGAGAAGCCAGCCTTAAAAGGTCAAATCTCAGCTTTGGATGATATGCGCGAATTAGCCGCCGTGGCCCTGAAACTTCAAGGACAAAGTGTGAACACAACAGATCCTCAAACTATCGAGAAAGCTTTTACCTACTTAAAGAAAATTAAACCTCAAATTAAAGTCTTTACTGCCAATGCGGTGGATCTTCTTAAAAATAAAGAGATCAAAGCGGGACACGTCTATTCTTCTGATGCCCTTTTGGCTCAAAAAACCAACCCTCATATTGAATACATATTACCAGAGGAAGGAGGCACTCGAGCTATCGACAATTTGGTCATTATTAAAGGGGCCCCTCACCTGAAGGCCGCCCATGCCTTTATTAACTTCCTGATGACACCCGAAGCAAATGCCAGCAGTGTGATGACCATACGAGCTGGCCCCGTGATAAAAGGAGCACGAGCTCTACTCCCTAAAGATTTGCAGAATAACAAAGCCCTATTCCCCGATCAGAAAATTCTCACAAAGCTCGAGAGTCTTCATGACCTCAAAGAAAAGAACAGTCTTTATGAGAAAGCTTGGACAGAGTTCAAATCCGAGTAACACGAGAAAATATCTCCTTTTTCCCTATGAAAAAGAGAAAACTGTGATGATTTCTCAAAATCAAATTTTTATTTTCAGATAGCTTCTCACGTTCGAATTTACACAGCCGATCAACTGTTAGACGATTTGGATAAATTTCTAAATCTATTCTACAGCCTTGTTAAAAAGATCTGATGCAAGTACAAACTCTCTGTTTGCAAAAATTCAATGAACGGAGAATCCATGTATAACAGACTGGTCGTACTAATCGCGTCTATTTCTTTTTCTATGCTTACTCTACAGAGCGTAGCCTATGCCACAACAACTCACGCAAACAACGGCCAAACAGGCTGTAAGAATGGCTGCTTTGGCAATCAAGGAAATGGCGTAGGAAATACAGGACCAGGAAATCAAGGTAACCCGGGCTCCAATGGAAATGCGGGCGGTTCACACAGCGGTAATAATGGCAACCACGGCGGCTCTGGTCATGGCACAACCCCACCCGTGTGTGACGGTAAAGACCATGGCGGCAATAATGGTGGTGGAAACCATGGCGGCAATAATGGTGGTGGAAACCATGGCGGCAATAATGGTGGT
>DAHVKR010000243.1 GCA_027320785.1 Bdellovibrionales bacterium | reverse complement strand
GTTGTGGTGCGATTACGGTTAACTATGCAGCTGATCGAAAAAAATATAAAACTAAAATTGGAAACAGAGTTTTTGTGGGAAGTGATGTGCAGTTAATTGCACCTGTTGAAATCGGAGATGATGCTATTTTAGGAGCAGGCTCTGTGATTACGAAACCTGTTCCAGCAAAGGCCTTGGCCGTTGCTCGCGGCAAGCAATTTATTAAAGAAAATTATGTCCCCTCATCACCCGCCCCTTCAATTGAGAAAGAAAAAAAGGAAGTATAATCCATGTGTGGAATCGTTGGATACTTAGGACCTCTGAACCCTAAAGATGTGATTCTTCAAGGGCTTAAAAAGCTCGAATATCGAGGATATGATAGCGCAGGTGTTGCGATTCTTCATGATGGGCACGCTAAGCGTATACGGGCTTCTGGGAAACTTTCGGCTTTAGAAGACAAATTAAAATCAGAAACTTTCAACGGTCATTTGGGTATCGGTCACACAAGGTGGGCGACCCATGGTGCGCCAACAGAGAGAAATGCGCATCCTCATCAAGTTGGGGGTGTTAGCCTCATTCACAATGGGATTATTGAAAATTACCAAGAAATACGACAGGAGCTATTATCAAAAGGGGCCGAAATTTCTTCTGACACAGATTCTGAACTTGTGGCACATCTAATCGCCATTGAAGTTGAGAAAACTCAAGATCTTGAGCTCGCCGTTGAAAAAGTTCTTCCACGATTACGGGGAGCCTTTTCTATTGTTGTGATTTGGGATCAGGCTCCGCAGGATATGGTGGCGTTTAAAGATGGTCCTCCTTTAGTTGTCGGACTGGGCGATGATCAGGTATTCGTGGCCAGTGATGTCCAAGCGCTACTCGCCTACACTAAAAAATTTATTTATTTGGATGATCGTGAAATCGTGAGTGTGAAAGGCTCCCAGGTCCAGATTCTCACATCTCAAGGGGCTCCTGTCGTTAAAGAGGTTGTCGAAATTAACTGGAGTCCTGAAATGGTCGAGAAGCAGGGCTTTGCTCATTACATGCTGAAGGAAATCTATGAGCAGCCGCGCTCTGTGGCAGCCGCTTTAGAGCCGCATATTCAAGCGGATAAGCATGAAGTTCAATTGAGCACGGAGGGTCTTAACTCCGAATCTTTTCAAGAGCTTTTGAAAAAGACAAAACGCTTTTGCATTGTAGCTTGTGGAACGAGTTTTTATGCAGGTCAGTTGGCCAAATATCTAATCGAGAAGTTGGCTCAGGTCCCAGTGGACTTGGATGTGGCCAGTGAATTTAGGTATCGGTCACCTCTACTGGAAAAAGACACTCTTTTTATGACAATTTCCCAAAGCGGTGAAACAGCTGATACGTTGGCAGCTCTCCGCTTAGCGAAAGAAAAAGGACTTCAAATACTTAGTTTGTGTAATGTGAAGAACTCCACCATTGATCGTGAAGCCCATATCAAATTGTACATGAGAAGTGGTCCCGAAATTGGTGTCGCGAGTACGAAGGCTTTCACGTCCACATTGAGTGTACTGTCGTGTTTGGCTTTACAGTGGGGGAAGGTAAAAGGTCTCCTGAGTCAGAAAGATGAGAATGATATGGTTCAAGCTTTGTTGGCTGTACCCTCTCAGCTCGAAGTTGTTTTGGCCTACGACAAATATTTTAAAGAAATGGCTCATCAGCTTCGAAACTATCGTGGCTTTCTTTACATGGGGCGTGGTCTTTCATATCCGATCGCGATGGAAGGTGCTCTTAAGATGAAGGAGCTCGCTTATTTGCACGCTGAAGGTTATGCAGCAGGTGAAATGAAGCATGGACCTTTAGCCTTGATTGACCACAGAATGGCCATTGTCATGCTTTGTCCTCAAGATCAGTGGTACGAAAAAACATTTTCAAATTTAGAAGAGGCTAAGGCCCGAGGTGGTGAAATCCTAGCATTGGGTAGTGGTGAGGATGAGAGTCTCAAAATGAAAAGTCAGTACTATTTGCCTTTACCTAAGGCCCATTGGTTGGCGAATCCCTTGTTATCGACTATTCCATTGCAATTGATGGCCTATCATCTAGCTTCTGAATTGGGATATGATGTGGATCAGCCTCGAAATTTGGCAAAGTCTGTGACTGTGGAATAACTATGTCATGATGCTGTCCAAGTTAAAATAAAAGTCGCATCAAAGTGAGACTTTTATTTTCCGGACTTCTGACCCCCTTGAATTAGGTCTACAATAATTCGATGGGGTGGGTATGAACCGTCGTTTATATGGGGCTGCCATTTTAGTCTTGGCTGTGGCGGCAGTTTTTTACTATAAAACAAACTCAACGCATCCCGCGCAAAGCCAAGATTTAGCTTCAAAAAGCACAGCTCCCATTCAACCTACTTTTTCCTCATCAAATGAAACGGCAAATAATCAAACTGAAAAGCAAGTCGTGGTATCGGCTCGTCAGCCCAATCAAGTTCTTCAGGTTAAGTCAGGTAAATACAGTATTCATATCTCTCAGCCTCTCGAAATCGACCAGGAAGCGCAAAAAAGAGATGAGTATTTAAATAAAAATAAAACCAATCGAATTGTGAATCTTGCTGATGGTGATTGGGTTTTGATGAAACTGCGGGCCTCTCTGGATAAGAAAAATTCTTACCGGAGTCATGAGTTAGGGCATGATATGTACCCGATTGATTCGGCTTTAGCACAAAAGGCAATTATCAGCACAGATAGTTATCCAGTTGTCTACAAAGCTTCAAATGGGCATATAGGGCTATTAACAGGAGTTCTTTTGGCTCGAGTCGCAAGTCAAAGCGCCGCTGAAAGATTATCAGCTCTTTATCCTATGAACTTAATGAATTATGACTCTAGTATTCGCCTGGCCTCTTTTAAGGTACAAGAGGGGCAAGGTTTCTTTGATGTTTATAATCAGGTCAAACAAAACGAAAAACTGGAGTCCTTAACGGCTGAAGTGCTGGACTCATACAAAGGATATTAGGAAATGAAGAAGACGTCTTTGTTACCTATCATTTTATTCTCCTTTGTTCTGATGGTGGCCTATACCAATTGTTCTCAGTTTAAAATGGTAGACCCCGCTTCTCAACTTGCTGGTAGCGCTCTTGCTGTGCCGGTCGTGAGGGGTTCACCGGATAGCCAATATCAAACACCTCAAAGTGATAATTCAATTCCGGCTTTTCAGGATCGAATTTTCCGTTTTAAAATTCCTCATTCAACA
>DAHVKR010000242.1 GCA_027320785.1 Bdellovibrionales bacterium | reverse complement strand
GGAGGTCTTTTAAAAACAATGGAGGGAATTCCATCAACACCAACAGCTCGCATTTCGATCGTTTCAGGATCTCCAGGTCCGCTTGTGACACCATTCAGTGCAAGATTGGCCATAGCTGTTGATTCGTACATATAAAAATTAAATTCACCATCAGAGCAATCTAGATCATAGAGGGGAGTACCCATCTGATATTCACCAGTAGAGGGAGAAGGGGGCGTACTTGAGACGGTTGACCATAAAGGAAGACCGTTGAGGCGAAACTCAAATCCTGTCACGCCAGGTAAACACTCACCGCTGAAGGTGACCATATGGCCTGGACTTTCTTGAATAAAAGGGTTTGTCGATTTTGTTGAAAATGGAGAAATTTCAGCCAACGAAGAGACATTCGGATTCGCAACCGAACAAGCAACAAGAGTAGGCAAAATACCTAAAATAAAAAGCAGTTGAAGCTTCGCGAGCATAACTTATCTATCGGATGTTTCTCGACTTTTTTGCAGGCTGTTATCATTTTGAGATATACAGGCTGGAAATCCATTTATATTGTTTCAGGATGAGTCTACAAGTTATTTCCACGATTCTATTTGCCTGCGCTATTCTTCATACGTTCCTGGCCTCAAAATTAACTCACTATTCACACAGTCTTAAAAAGGACTCTTTTCTGAGGGGTTTGACGCACCTTTTGGGTGAAGTGGAAGTTGTTTTTGGTCTTTGGGCAGGAATTTTTGTGATCTATATGTCTTTTGCGGATAAGCCTCAGGCAGCTATTGATTACATAGAAAAATTAAAGTTCACAGAACCTCTTTTTGTTTTCGTTGTTATGGTAGTTTGTGCTTCTCGACCTATTTTAGATAGCGCGCGCGAACTCATGCAGTTTATTTCCTCTATGATCAACCGTATCTTTAAAGTTCCTGCCATTCACGCTGATGTATTTGTCATGTTGACGCTGGGGCCTCTTCTCGGAAGCTTTATTACAGAGCCAGCGGCTATGACGGTGGTGGCTCTTCTGATGCGATCTATGATCGTGAATGTTAAGCCAAGAGTCCTTTACTTTTTGTTAGCCTTGATGTTTGTGAATGTTTCAGTGGGAGGAGCCATGACTCCTTTTGCAGCTCCACCGATTTTGATGGTCGCTAAGAAATGGGATTGG
The DNA here is from genome assembly GCA_027320785.1 of Bdellovibrionales bacterium. Taxonomy (GTDB): domain Bacteria; phylum Bdellovibrionota; class Bdellovibrionia; order Bdellovibrionales; family Bdellovibrionaceae. Next base: position 2,053 of record DAHVKR010000242.1, on the reverse strand, counting down.
GGTTTATCTTTTACTTTGGCCCGTTTTGCTCATGATAGTATTTTGATTTGCGTGGTGAATGCGCTTCTTTTCTTGGCCGTCTTTCGAAAAGAAATTAAGTGTGGGATGAAACCCTTGAAGACACTTGAGAAAAATCAAGATTCCTCTTGGGGTGTTCAGTTCATGCATCTTTTTTTCCTCGCTCTTATTGTGATGACCAATCATCACTCGAATCTATTTATGGCGATATTTTTATTCTTCTTGGGAGTCACAGCTGCCTCAAAAAAATACCAAGACCCTTTGCGATTTCGAGAGTCTTTGCTTGTGGCTTTCTTCCTGGGGGGATTAATGGTCTTTGGTGAGTTTCAGCACTGGTGGCTTCAACCCTTGCTTTCGAAGTTGTCGGATACAGCTTTATTTTTTGGGGCGACGGGCCTAACATCGATTACTGATAATGCCGCTTTGACCTATTTAGGTTCGCAGGTGGATGGTTTGACAGAAGCCTCTCGCTTCGCTCTTGTGGCAGGAGCCTTAGCAGGAGGAGGATTAACGGTTTTAGCGAATGCTCCTAATCCTGCGGGGTTTTCGATTATGTCGCCTAAGTTTCCAGATGGTGCCATTAATCATTTGAAGCTCATGGCAGCAGCTATCATACCAAGTTGTGTGGCGATTCTTTTTCTATGGCTTGTTTAGTTTGCTAGGTCTTACGCTTAAAGTAACTTGAGAGAAATAATCGTCAGTTCCAACGGGTGCGCTTTCTAATAGTTTTCATCATCAAATCCTTTTAGAAAAGTTGAAGCCTTATAACTTTGAAGGTTCTTTGATGATATAGCCTGTTCCGACAACAGTTCGAATTAATTTCATGGGAGATACAGAATCCAACTTTTTTCGTAAAAAGTTTACATAGACATCGATGACATTCGATTCTGAATCAAACTCAGGTCCCCAGACTTGCTCTGCGATTTGCTGTCTGCTGAGGGGTTTTTCTGGATTTCGGAGAAAAAACTCAAGCAGGGTGAACTCTTTACTCGTCAATGTCAGGGATTGACCCTGACGAGTAACCTTCCTGTGAATTAAATCCATTTCGACATCGGAATATTTGAGGGTTGTGGGGGATGTACGAGCTTGGCATCGTAGAAGGGCACGAACGCGAGCCAAGAGTTCCTCAAATGAAAATGGCTTTGTTAAGTAATCGTCAGCACCAGCTTCGAAACCTCGAACTTTATCGGGGATGGAGGCGTAGGCCGTGAGGAGAAGGATGGGGTGGTTAAAGCCTTTGTTTCGGAGGAACTGAGTGATCTCAAGGCCATTTTGATCAGGGAGTCCGATATCGAGGATGACAAGGTTGTATTGATTTTGTGAGCATAGAGATTCAGCTTGGCTTCCTGTAGAGGCAATATCCACGGAATAGCCAGCATCACCCAGCCCCTTTTTCAGGAATTCGGCCATTTTCTCTTGATCTTCGACGACAAGCAGACGCATTCTTGTAAGGTATTATCTGACAGGACAGATGGCAAGCGGAGGTATCCATGAATCTAGGTTGGCCTGAAATTTTATTGCTCGTCGGACTCGCATTACTTTTATTCGGTCCCTCTCGACTGCCCGGTCTGGGGAAATCCATGGGTGAGGCCATTCGTGGATTCAAAAAAGGTCTTACAGCAAGTGAAGAGGACCGACCCATTCGAGATGTAAAAGAGCCACTTGAAACAAAATCTCAAGACTCTACAGAAACTCGCAAAGATCATGATAAACAGCATCAATCCTAAATCCAAAATTAAGCTGACTCAGACAGTTCAAAAGGGTGGTTGTGCGGCAAAAGTCGCGGCACATGAGTTGCGAAGAATTCTTTCGCAACTTCAATTTCCTCCAACTCCGCCAGAACTATTGGTGGGAGCACAAACTTTTGATGATGCGGCTGTTTTTAATTTAAGTCCGTCATTGGAAAAAGGACAGACAGCTATTGTTCAAACTTTAGATTTTTTCACGCCCATTGTGGATTCACCTTACTGGTTTGGAGCTATTGCGGCGACCAATTCACTTAGTGATGTATATGCGATGGGAGGGGAGCCCTTAA
>DAHVKR010000241.1 GCA_027320785.1 Bdellovibrionales bacterium | reverse complement strand
ATAAAAAAATCCACGTTTTTTGGGGACCTCCGGGGGTTGGAAAAACAACAACCATGGTGAAGTTGGCGGCTCAGTGGATGAAAAGTCATAATAAAAAAATTGCCCTTGTCACAATGGATACACTTAAGGTGGGTGCGACGGATCAGCTTAAAATCTGTGCCCAGATTTTAAATGCACCTTTTGCAGTATTGAGATCCTCAACTGATTGGAATGAAATCCTGAGATATCTTGATTCTGTTGATCACATTTTTGTTGATACGCCCGGACAGGCGATTCAACTCAGAAGAGAAGCAGATTATTGCCAAGGAATTTTAGGTGAGAAAAATCAAATGCACCGACATCATTTGGTCATGTCGGCAGCTTACCCAAAAGAGATGCTTCAGGATTTAATTAATAGAGCAGATGTTTTTGCTTGTGACGATATGATTGTGACCCACTTGGATGAGTGTCAGCACTTTGGAGCCATTTATAGTTTGATGCTCGAAACTGCCTTAGCAGTGCATAGTTTTGGATTGGGAACCAGCCTTCCTGGTGATTTTGAGATGGCGACTAAAGAGAGAATATTAGATTTGATATTTCATATTACGAAAACAAACCGCGATGAATTTATGATGAAAAGATAGGGGAATTCAATGATGCAGCGGCGAATGACACAGACAATAAGCATCACTTCAGGTAAGGGCGGAGTCGGGAAAACAACTCTCACCTGTAACCTGGCTCTTATGCTTGCACAGGCCGGTCATAAAGTTTTGATTTTTGACGGGGACCTTGGAATGGCGAATGTCGATATATTCTTTGGGGTTAAATCCAAGGGTAGTCTTCATGAAGTGATTCGAGGAGAAAAAGGTATTTCAGATATTCTGACCGAACTTTATCCTAATATCTATTTGGTATCAGGAGGATCAGGCATAACGGACTATAACAATATGAGTGCGCTCGAGAAAAAAGTTTTAGTCGATGCTCTCTCTCAGCTGCCAATGCGATTTGATTATGTTCTGGTCGATACAGCCCCAGGAATTGCTGATCATGTGCTTTATCTGAACACGGCATCAGACGATATACATGTCATTTTAACTCCTGATCCATCATCTCTAGCTGATTCTTACGCTTTGATTAAAATACTTCATAATCGATTCAAGCGGCATCAGTTCTCTATCATCTGTAATCAAGTGAAAGATGAAGATGAGGGTCGACAGCTTTTTTTCAGATTTCAAGATGTCTGTGATCGATTTCTAATGGTTCGACTGGAGTATAAAGGATCCATTCCATTTGATACGACGGTGAAGAAGTCGAGTCAGAGTCAAAAACTCTTTATGCGACAAGAGGCTGCCACGGCTAGTACTAAGGCCCTGAAGGCGCTAAGTCTTCGAATTATGAACGAAATGTCTCAACCTGAAACAAATAATGGTTTGCAAATGTTTTGGGAACAGGTCGTAGGAACAGCTTAAGAAAACAGGACTTTCTTGTCAGGAAGACAGGAATTTAAACTGAAAGAGTAAGAAAAACTTAGATATTGAAGGCAGGAAACTGCGACAAAGTTTCGAATCGAACAGGGAAGTGATATGGCGAAACAATCGGCGTTGTTAAAAAAATATAAAGAGGATCCTCGTAAGCTGAGCTCGAAGCAGAAAGATGAGTTGATCCAAGAATACGCCCCACTTATAAAGTATATCGCTCAAAAAATTGCAGTACGATTGCCTTCCAATATTGAACTTGATGATCTTATTTCAGCTGGTGTAATTGGACTCATGGATGCTATTGAGAAGTACGACCCTTCTCGTGATAATAAATTTAAAACATATGCAGAATTTCGTGTTCGTGGAGCCATCTTAGATGAACTTCGCTCGCAAGATTGGGTTCCTCGATCTATCAGAGACAAAGCGAAGGTTTTAGATCGTACCATGGTTAATTTGGAGCAAGAGTTGGGTCGCTCACCAAGTGATGAAGAGGTCGCAAAGGCACTTCAAATCAGCATGGATGAGTTCTATGACCTTGTTCATCAAGTACGTCCTGTTTCATTACTTTCAATCGATGATCAGCAGACATTCGATAACAATGATAAACGCTCAATTATGAATCTTCTTGAAGGCTCTAAAGCCTTTAATCCCCTGAATCAACTGAATGTAAAAGTTGTGAAGGATATTGTAGCTCGAGCTATTGAAGAGCTCCCTGAAAGACAGCGTCTTGTCCTATCTTTGTATTATTACGAAGATCTCAATTTAAAAGAAATTGGGCAAGTTTTACGTGTGACAGAGTCTCGTGTTTCTCAGTTACATGCGCAAGCTGTGCAAAGACTGCGGGCTAAACTTCAGTTGAGTTTGGGAAATTCTGAAGTTGAAATGAATTGATGTGCACCTCACCCGTGCTAGAGTGGGGGAATGAAAAAATGGATTTTGATCACTCTATGTGGTGCACAACTCGCTTATTCGGCTCAAACAACCCAATCTAAAAAAATAAAGCCAAGCTCGGTCATACCCGAACGAAGGGAATTCCCTTTGGACAGTTCGGTGAACCCCTGCGACGATTTTCATCAGTATGTTTGTTCAAGGGTGGAAGCTAGTTTTAAACTCCGACCCGATAGAAGTTATCACGACTTTGCTTTCAGTGACTCGGCTGAAAGACTGCTAGATGCAAAAAAGAAGTTTTTCAAAAACTTATCTAAGGAAAAAAATCTGACGGACCGTGGGTTGCAAGTCAAAGATTTTTATATGAGTTGCATGAATATCAAATCCAGGTCTCAGGATGAAAAAAAGAAACTTCAGGTACTTAAGAGTGAATTGTCTAAAATCAAAGATGCAAAGGAGTTTGCTCAGTACTTGAATCAGCAAACTCGAAAAGGTGAGTCAGGCTTTGCTGGTTTTTGGGGGGCGCCAAACCTCGATCATCCTCTAAAGCTTGATCTTAATGTTTATTCAAACTTGATGGATTTACCGGATCATAACTACTACTCGGATCCCAAAGTGATGGCAGCCTACCGCCAAGTTCTTAAAGTTTTTTTTAAAACAGCAGAACCAACTCTGTCTGCAGCTGAAATTAATAAAAAAGCTGAAGCTATTGTAAGTATGCAGTTGGATTTTATTAAAACTTTTCCAGTGGCTGCTGTCCGAAGGCAAAGATGGTCTGAAAAAAGAACGATGACCCAAGAACAGGTAGAGAAGAAATATCCTCATTTAGAGTTTTCTCAAATTTTTAAAAGTATAC
>DAHVKR010000240.1 GCA_027320785.1 Bdellovibrionales bacterium | reverse complement strand
GGCCGCCCTTTTGACCTCCGAAAATAAAATCTACTCCGGGTGCAATGTTGAAAATGCCAGCTATGGCGGAACCATTTGTGCCGAAAGAACGGCCATTTTAAAAGCCATAAGTGAAGGCGCCTTGACTCCCATTCGCGCTCTCCATGTGGTGAGTTCGAGCTCTCAACCTTGGCCACCCTGTGGACTTTGCCTACAAGTCATGTCTGAGTTTTGCGCTCCGGAGACTTTGATTTTGATTTCAGGACAAAAAGGAGAAGAGAAAATGTTCCGTTTTCAAGATCTCTTACCTGAAAGCTTTAATCCTCTTTATTTGAAAAAATAAATTTTTCAAAACTTTGAAGTTCTGGCTTTTCAATTTTTATTTCTTGAAGTGAAGGAATCTTCTCCTCGAGAGTCTTCGCAAGGTTCTCGCTGTCACTCCAAATGTGCATCGAAAATTTCCGTCTCCACCCCACAGATAAACGGCGTAACGACTTAAGCTCAACCTTCCGATGAACTCGATCATCTCCCTCGCAAATCAAGGTGCTGAGTCGGTAGCGCCACTGAAACACAGCTCCGTCATAACGACAAACGGAAGAGCCTTTTCGAACCTCCACTGATTCAAGAGTTGAGGTCTGCAATTTTAAAATTTTAAAAAGACACTCTAAAAAATCTTCTAATCCAAGAAACGACAAAGGCATTGTCCTACTTGCTTGTGCCAATTCATGGTCCACGTCTTTTAAATTGACCGTCATTCCTGAAAAAGGATCCACGGGAGATGAAAAGGAAACCTTAACGGGCAAGTAAAACAAATCCGCTTGCATGGAGGCCCCCGAACGAATTCGGACCGACATCAAGCGGATTCTAAAAAAAATCATGGTTGAGGAATCGCGTCTGCATTGATTTCAAGCTTAGCAGACTGACGGAAGTTTTGAATCCAAGCTCCAAACAGATCCTGGGATTTCATTTTTTGAAAGGTATCATTTAGTGCCACGCTGGTTCCTACTGGTGCCACATCTTTAATTTCTTTCAATTTCACGATGTACTCAACTTCACCATCACGAATGAGATGAGGTTTTCGATCTGTCATAATTTCAGTTAATGAGTCTTCAACCTTCGGAGAAGCAAGTCCTGGAATTTCATCCGCACTCAGATCAAAAGGAGCTGTATCTTTCCAAGAAAGCTGAGTTTTGGCCAAGAAAGCCTTATCCTCACCTTTGTCAAAAATTTCGGCTAATTTATCTTTTTGAGAGGTAATATAGTCACGAGCCATGAGGATTTGGGCTACATCATTTTTAAAATGATCATAAGTGGCTTCCACTGCGGGCTTCTTCTCTTCTACTTTTATAATATGATATCCAAACTGAGTCTTAACAGGCTCTGAAATCTCGCCAGGCTTCAAGCTAAAGGCAACCTTTTCAAACTCGGGCACCATCTGACCTCGAGAGAAAAAACCGAGCTCACCTTTTTTATTTTTACTTCCAGGGTCATCACTATTTTTAGCAGCCAACGCCCCAAAATTTCCCTTCAAAGCCTCTGCTCTTATTTTTTTTGCCTTAGCTAAAGCAACCGCATCCGACTTTGGATCCTGAGGGTTCACTCGTATCAAAATGTGTTGAGCCCGAACCTGCTCTTTTTGGTCGAATAGAGCTTTGCGAAGTTTAAACTCTTCTTCGGCTCTTTTCTGAAATTCAGGATTGGCAAAAGCTGTTTTGATCTCGGGAGCCGAGAACTTCATGTTTTTTTCAAGTTGCTGAGGATTAAACTGTATAAAGCTCAAAATCATCTGAGTTTGTCTCAACTTTTCAGACTTTTCTTTTTCCAATTTATTATTGAGAGCCGCCCACTCAAAGGCATGACGGGCTCGAACATTTTCAATTTCCTTACGAATTAAGTCTTCAAAATCCGAAGGGGTAAAGTGGTTGAGTTTCAAAAACTGAAAATAGCGTTCCCTTTGAAAAACACCATTCACTTGAAAAACCGTATAATCCTTCACGATATAATCGAGAACCTCTTGATCGGTAGCTCCTAGTCCCGCCTTTCGGGCAGCTTGCGAAACCAATTCTGAGCTGACGAGATTCTGCAGAGACTCTTGCATCATATATTGGCGCTGCGCGCTAAGATCCATTCCGCCATACATTTGGGCATAAAAACGTTCAACTCGTTGCTCTTCTCGTTGAAGATCACCCACTGAAATCAAAGTATTATTCACTTGGGCCACGTAGCCAGCTCCCAATCTGCCACTTCGAATTCCCACTCCTGCAAATACAAACGTAACGGAAATCGCTCCGAAGAGGAGGCCTGCCACAACCTTCTTCGTAGTGAGTTGCTGCTTTCCCAATGCATGTTTCATTTGATCGGCAATATTCTGGCTCATGATTCTGAATTCCCCTTAAAAACTAAATTGAGTATCGCGTTCCCATGGAACTGCTTTCATAGCGTTCCCATGGGCTGTCTACTGTGCGTTCCCATGGAACGACATCTCCCCTTTTTATTCAAGAGAAAAAGTTGAAATCCTGCGATGATTTGTTAGCCTTAAAGGATAGAGGTGTGAATTGAATTTCATAAATATAAATTGGCGTAAGCTCATTTTAATTATCGTGGCAGCCCTGCTTCCCCTTGTCACAATTAACATGGAGCAAAAAGGACGAGATACTGACTGGATCCAGCAACCTTTTCATTTATTAGCGGGCGCCTCTGAAGATTTATTTTATGGTTTTAGTCATGGAGTCCGCTCCACCGTTGGCGAATACGTGAACCTCCTGAATATTAAAAGCACAAACCAAAGCTTGATGAGTGAAAATGCAGAGCTCAAGTCTCGTCTTGAGCTTTTCAAGGAGTTGGAAATTGAAAACTCAAAACTACGGGAGCTTTTGCAGTTTAAGCAAAAGTCAAAGATGGAACTCGTTGCGGCCTCAGTGGTCGGACGTGACCTCGTTCCTGATCATAAAACGATTACTTTGAATAAAGGTTCAAACGATGGCGTTAAAGAAGGACAAGCCGTTATTGGTCTGAAAGGTGCCGTTGGAACTATCATTGAAACCGAAAGAAACCGATCTCATGTCATGCTCATCACAGATCGTTACTCTGTTGTAGATGGCATTGTGCAAAGAACAAGAGCCCTGGGCATTGTAGAAGGTAAAGGCACAGATGGCGTCGCCCTTCTTAAGGTTGGTCCCCCTGTTGATGGCCAGCGGCCTGTGCCCGCTTACCTTGCGGTCAAGCTGTAT
>DAHVKR010000023.1 GCA_027320785.1 Bdellovibrionales bacterium | reverse complement strand
ACCCACAGAGTAATCATTTTTGACATCTCGGAGAATTGCGACTTTTTTCAACTTTAAATTATCAAGCATGAACTTAGCCATCACCTTTCCTTGAAAAGGATCAATGAAGCAAATTCGATAAATATAGTCTCCAACTTGGGTCACCTTAGGGTTTGTTGAAGAAGGAGAGATCATCGGTACTTTGTATTGTTGAGCGATAGGGGCCGCAGCTAATGAAAGAGTAGAAGCGACTTCACCCAAAATGGCGAGAGCTTTATCTTGAGTAATGAGTCTTTTGACAACAGAAGCGGCTTCGTCAGGTTTACCTTGATCATCATAAGTGATCAGTTTTAATTTTTTTCCTTTAATTCCACCTGCTGCATTGATTTCATCTAAAGCCATACGAATGCCTTTATTCGTAGACTGTCCAAACGTGGCTTGACTGCCTGTGAGGGAATCAAATTCGCCGATGACCAGTTCGTCTGATTTGTGGGTGCAAGCTGAGAACCCCAGAAGGCCGGCGATTAAAAAGAAAGAAAATAGAATTTTCATGGTGGAACCTCTTCTGTTGAGACGTTATTAGGTTTGAGTCAGATGATTGTGAGTAAACTGTCTCGAATAAAAGCTCAAATGGCAAGTAGATTCGAGAGTTTAACATAGTTCAGAGAGCTCTTCTTATCTCTCTGAATGGCCATTTCAAAGGGAACTTCGACGATTTCATTTTTTTCAATTCCAATCATAATGTCACAGCGGCCTGCGAGAAGGGCATCAACAGCAGCTGAGCCCATACGAGCCGCAATAATGCGATCTGTAGCAGTTGGGCTTCCACCGCGCTGAACGTGACCTAAAATACAAACTTTCGCATCAAGGCCTGTTTTTTTTCTGATAGCCTCGGCTAAGTCGTAGGCTCTGCCTGGTTTTTGTCCCTCAGCCGTAATAATGATACTGGATTTTTTCCCTTTTTTTTCAGCACTTAAAATTTTCTCTACAGCTTTATCCACAGTGGTATTGATTTCAGGAGTAAAAACTTCTTCGGCTCCGCAGGAGAGTCCAACATAAGAAGCAATATGTCCTGAATTTCTTCCCATGACTTCGACGATAAATAGTCGATCGTGACTGTTGGCTGTATCGCGAATACGATCTGTGGCTTCGAGGGCCGTGTTAACAGCCGTGTCAAATCCAATGGTCAAATCTGTTCCAAATAAATCATTATCAATTGTACCTGGAGTTCCTGAAATAGGAATTTGCTGTTCTCGCCAGAGAGCCATGGCGCCATGGAAAGAACCATCTCCGCCAACGCAGACGAGAGCATCAATTTGATTAGCCACTAAGTTTTCGGCTGCAATTTTTCGAAACTCAGCTTTCATGAATTCAGCTGAGCGCCCTGTCTTGAGGATTGTTCCACCTCTTTGAATAATATTAGCTACATCGCGTGCCTCGAGGGGGCGAATATGATTTTCAATCATACCTGCATAGCCCTTTTCAATTCCCCAGACTTCAATATTTCGAGCGCGTGCCGTTCGAACTATGGCTCGTACACAGGCATTCATGCCTGGAGCATCGCCCCCGCTTGTAAAGACGCCGATTCTTTTGATGTTCTTTTGAAAAGTTGCCATTGTGACCTCGCGGCTGTGGTTGCATTTCCTCAAAAACAAAAGGGCCAGCTTGCGCTGACCCTTTTATCAAAACCTAATCACTTAGGCTAAGCAAGGATGATTATTTCACCATTGCTTTGAATTCAGATCCAGGGCGGAATTTAGGAGCCCAAGAAGCAGGAATTTTGATCGCTTTACCAGTTTGTGGGTTGCGACCTGTGCGAGCTTTACGCTTTGCTTTTGTGAAAGTACCAAAACCAACAAGCTTAACGTCGTCACCTTTTTTTACAGCTTTCTTGATGTTCTCAAGAGTGCAATCCAAGATGTATTCAGCTTGAGTTTTAGAAACTTTTGTTTCAGAAGCCAATTTTTCGATTAATTGTGCTTTATTCATTTTCACTCCTTGTGAAAGTTAATGGTTTGTCATTCCCTGACCGCCCGATCACAAAACTTTTTCACAATTTCGTCAACAAAAAATAGAAACTTATGAGAACGCGCAATCCCGCGTTACTTGCGGCCTGCGGAAGTTTGAAGAATTTAAACATCAAGAGGGTTCTTGAGATTTTTCATCCTGAGAATCTAGATAATCCTGATTTTGAGATGTTGGAACGCGATACTCTTCACTCGCCCATGCGCCTAAGTCTAAAAGTTGACATCTTTCTGAGCAAAAAGGCCGGGAAGGATTTTCAGCGGAGTAAATGGAAATGCCCCCGCATCGAGGGCATTTAACTTTTCTTTGTGATGAAACGTTATCCATAGATTTTTATATTACTGACAGTTCGGATATGTACAACGAAGCAGTGTTCCTGACGCAAACTGTTGGCCTTCGAAGCTCACAACCACAGGGAGAGTGCTATCGAAAACTTTTCCATTCATCACTTGTACTTGAATCAAGCTTTTGTTGGCCAGTGTATCGTAAGCACCGTAAGCTCGGGCCTCAAAACCTTGGGACTGATTGATCAAGGAAACAGTCATGTCTAAAGCGAGAGGATTACGAACAGCTCCAATTTGAGTTGGAACTGGGAAACCCATGACACCCATAAAGAATTGATCCCATGAAGGCAATTGGTAACCATACCATCCGTAAGGATTTGTTTGAGGGTAGACCATAAAGATGGCTCGAAGTTGAGTGCTAACTGAGCTGGTGGCTTGAACGATAAGTCTAAAATAGCTGTTCAACCAAGAATCGCAGCTGTAAATACCACCTGTATTGGCAGAACGATCACAAACACCTAAGGCTTTTTGCATAAAGCTCTTATAAGCTGTGCCATTCGTAATAGTGATATTTCGATATTGAAAATTATCAGTTAAATAGCCGGCATCGTTTGTATTTTGATAGAGATTCAAGTTATTCGGGTCATAGATCCCATTTTGAATAACTGAATTATCAGTGGAAGAGGTCTTATTACTCCCACACGCAGTCAGTGCCATTGCAACTGCTAGGACCATGAGTGTTTGTCCAATTTGCATGTATTTTTTGAGTTCCATAATCTTCTTCCTTTCGAGGTATTGTCCTCTACAGAAATAGATATTCACTCATCATGCCAAACTTTTGATCAATTTTGAGACATTCAAACCCCTGTTTAGGGCCTTCTTGGCTTCCGGTGCCAAAAATCGTTAGACACCTAAAAGCCATCTTCTCACTTTTAGAGAGATGAGGTGTTTATAGGGGCAGTGTCTCAGATTGAGACACTGGGCTTATTGATTTAAAAGCGGAAAGACAGCGGGGTCATCCACTTGTACAAAATCGTAGCCTTGGTATTCCAGCTCCGTTAAGAGGTGATCGAGGTTACGAGCTGTGACCTCATGCACATCATGCATCAGAATGATACCACCTTGTCGAGCGGTGGCCTTATTAAACAAATAAGGGAGGGCATCGGTCACGGTCGCAGTGGAACCATTGCAGATTTTATTATTTTGAGACGACAGAACTCCGGACTTATTAAATCCCCAGTCGCAGGTGTCCACATTCCAACCAACAACCTTATAACCGAGCTTTCGCAGAAGAGCTTGAGCGTACTCATTTGAATTGCCATAGGGAAAGCGGAAAAACTTGGGATAAATACCGATGGCCGCCAAAGCACTTTCGGTTTTCATAATTTGCTGGTCAATTTCTTCTTTGTTGAGACTCCAAAAACTAGGATGGTTCCACGAGTGAGCCCCAATAATATGTCCACGAGACTTCATTCTTTGTAGAAGGGCTTCATTCCCCGCTACATTTTTTCCCAGAACAAAAAAAGTGGCTTTAATATGATGTTTATCTAGAACATCCAGAATAGCGGGCGTTGTTTCTGCTGAGGGGCCATCATCGAAGGTCAGAGCAATTTTTTTGGAAGTAATTTTATCAGGAGGTGCAACTGAGTAATTGCAGGGTTTGACATGGCATCCGACATTTTGAGAGAACCACAAGTGAATACCTGAAGCATAACCTTGGGCTCCGATCAATGTGAGTAAAATGAGACTTGCGAATTTCATAGGACACATCCTTTATTGAAGTAAATTTAAAATATCCACATCGGGAGGATTTAAAACACCCGCACCGGGTTTAGGTCCGTTCAGCTCGCCGAGTGAGTAATCCATTTTTGCTTCATATGTTCGATCAATTTGATTTCTGAGCCATTGTTCTTGAGTGTACCAACGTCTCTTCACGCTATCATCTTGGCATGTGGAAAGCTCATCACCAGAAGCGCCCCAGCGAAGCTCCGCACAGTGATAGGGATCAAAACTCAAATCAAAAAGTCTTTTTCGAACTTGATCTAAATTAAGGGTGACCTCTGAATGATCTGTTCTCTTGTAAGAAACCGTACAGGCGAGAGCAATAGATTGATAGGCCTGTCGCAAGTCAGCCTTAAGATCAGAACCTTCATAGCGTACGGTAGGGTCGTGAGCGGCTAATTTTTCAAAATAACCACGGGTCTGATTCATCAAGTCTACAAAAGAAGTTTTAAGACGAGCATCGCGGGAGGGGGAAGAGTATGTTTCCCATTCTCCTTCAGTGCCATAAATATTTCGAGGTAATCGTGCGGGGTGAGGAGCAGATGAAATTTTCGCATCGAGTGCGTTCTGAACTGCAACTCCGCGATCTTGGACGGCAACGCAAATGTCCTCTAGAATTTCCTTGAAATCCTCAACGGGATTTATAACCAGATTTCCTTTCGACATTTTGAAGCGAACGTAGTCGTAGTAGTTCATAGTACGACCCCCAATAACAAATTGACCCTTTTTCCAATTGTCCATATTGGGCTGGTTTCCGTAATACTGTTCGGTTCCATACTCTGGAATATCAGAGTTCCGAGCCATCACAATTTGTCCACCTACAATTTCGCCACTGAAATTATAGCGGGCATTTACAATTTTAAAAGGACGCCAGTTTTTAAAACCAGCACCGTGTCGTGGATTGCTACGAGCAAATTTAGGGCTGTAAATACCCGAAGTTATACTATTATCGGGATGAGCATCGATGTAGTGAATACGGCCATCATCGCTGACTTTATAAACCACGGCGACATGGCCAGCAGGATCATAAATCATAGTTCCCGGAACGATAGCCTCTCTCGAAATATGAGAAGAGTAGAAGTCAGGGGCTTCATACCCTTGTCCGGCATCATACTCCATTCGAAAATCAGCAGAACTAATCACATTTGGAATGATTGAATTTAAAATGGTAAGGCCTTTTTGGCCACTCCATACGGCTGAGCGTTTTTTAACAGCATTACCCATGGGAGAATATCGAAGATCTGAGCTTTCTCCTAAGGCCACAACTTCAGAAGCATAAGTAAAGGGCAGATTATTTTTCCATGAGAAATAAGTTCTTAAATAATATGGTAAATCAGCACAATCCGAGTGAAAGTCAGCATTGGAAGGGTCTGAGTTGTGATAGGGATTTGCGGATGACTTGAGGCAAGTCTCGACACTGATACATTTCTTAGCGGCTGCGGCCTCTCCGATGGAAGAGATAAAATCTTGATAGTTCTTTTCATCTTGGGAGGACCAAGAGCTTTTTTTAACAACCCACTCTTGACGAGTTTGAGCCAAGCTCAAACTCGAAAATGATAACAAAATAGATAGAGCCATGGTGTTTTTTTTCATACCGGGAAGCTTTGTTGCCAGAAGCATTCCACGTTTTGTAACCCTTACAAAGGATTTGAAGTTATTTAGACTGTCGTACTTTTAAACAGGTGCCCTAAAGTATCTATTCGCCCGCAATAAAATATTCCATCTCCCAGCCAGAGCCGACCCGATTAAATTCCATACGGTAGTCAATGGGGCTCCAAGCTTGGTCTTCTTGAATGTAAGCTCGCTTGTCAGAGCCCAAATCAATTGTATACCAACCTTGATTTTTTTGATCCTGAGCGAGCTTTAAAATCTCGTAAGAAGCTTTTTGAATAACAGGACTGGCGTTGTTCGGCTCTTTGTAAAGTGGAGTATTATCGTGAGTTGAGACAGCGTATGAGAAAACATTTAGATGGATATCCCATAGAGAGTATAGGGAAGGACAAACGAAATGATGGCTCTCCGTTTTTTTGCAACCAAGTTCGAGAACGCGTGCTATATGTTTCCAAAAGTCTGATTGAGGGTTTGAGACATTATAATATTTCATAAAACCTTCGCGAGCACTTTTTCGTCCTAAGTCGCCCCCAAAAGTATACTGAACATCTGAGGCCAAGATTTTTTTAATAAAGTGGGAATCTTTTTGTGCGATTGCTGTTTTAAGATCTTGAACAAAGATCTTAAAAGTTGGGTCCTCTTGAGACTGGTCAACAGGTTTTAAATAAGAGTTTTTTGTTTGGGCTGTTGAGCAACCCATAATAAGAAAGAATGCAGCTATTAAACTAAACCTCATATCATGAGCCTAATAGCATGGGTCAAGACGTCAACTGGGAAAGTTACGGAATGCAATTTAAAAGAGCATTCTTTCGAACTTGCTGACCGTCGAGCTGAATCGACATCAAAACTTGTTCACCTGTATCAGATGGCGAGCTTGCATCCATTTGTTTTGTGGGGACCTTTACAATAGGTTGAAGGAAGTTGAGAAGAACGGCTTTTTGCCCGGTGGCCTCGCTGACAATCATTCCTTGAGTGTGAGGGTGTAAGACAACCTCAGGAAGGTTGATAATGCGATTAAGATCTTTAAAGTTGATATAGAGTTCAGCGACGCTTTCACCATCAGAGGTTATTTTAGGCTCACCAAGCTTTAAAAAGGTGTTTTCATTCACACAGTTTGTGCTGAGTTCAGCAAAGGATAGAGAACTCATCAGTAAACAAATCGAAATGCATATCCACTTTAGAAACATAGCCCCTCCACATGTTTGCAGAAAACCTTATATCAAATGCAGAAGAGCTTGGCTTGAATGATCACTCTAGAAAAGGACAAACTGAATATTTTACTGGCGTGACACAATTTGTGTCTTAAAGTTTTTCATGCCAAATATGAGGCCGCTTAGTAAAATAATTCCAAGACTGATAATTTGTGAGACAGAAAATCCTAAAATCATGTCTCCTCGAAAATCAGCTCTATAAAACTCAACTATAAATCTTCCAAAGGCACTGGCGGATATCCAAAAAAGAAAAAGACTTCCATCCTTCCAGTGTTTTTTTTCGAATTTTAACAGCAGGAAGAAAAGAAGGAATTCCCAAAAGAAAGTGTAAAGCTGAGTGGGGTGACGGCCGTGTACAGCCCAGAAGGTATGAAGCTCTCGTCCAAAACAACAGCCTTGGTAAAAGCAGGCCCAGCGCCCCACCCCTGTGCCTAGGCAAAGGACGGGAGTTAAGAAGTCGGCAGTTTGCCAAAAAGTCCGTTCGCGTGGTTTTAAGAAGTAAATGAGGCAAAAGAGAAGGCCCCCAATGGTTCCTCCGTAGTAAACAAAACCGCCTCGCCATATTTGTAAAATACGAATCGGGGACTCCCAATAGTAAGCGGGTTCTTCATAGAAGACATGGAAGAGCCGCGCCCCAACGGGTACCGCGATGAGAAGCCATCCCGTGATGGAAAAGAAAAGATCTAAGGGAAAGTGAAGTTGATGAGCTCGACGAAGGGATAAGGCGAGACACCCGCTAACAGTGAGACTAATCCAGAAAAAGTAAACGATAGCGTCCACTCTCATAGGGTATACGGATTCAAAGTTTCCCGTAAGAGTATTTCGTAAACTAGACTCTTGACGAGATGACAGTCTCAATTCCTATTTGGATACTATAGTTCATGGCGTTAAGCGCGGAACTCTCTATAGTAGGAAATCGTCCCGAGCCCTGGGACGAATTTGTTTCATATATGAAAGGGCACGGATTAGAGCTTACGCACGATTCGAATGGTCATCATACAACGGGACGAAAAGTTTTAGCATTTCATGCTCCGATTCAAAATAAACTTGATGAGATTCGCGGGACACGCGACTTTGAGAGTGTCATTTGTGAAGGGCTCTTCTCAAAAGAATCATGGCCTCTACTGGCTGAACTACTTGGTGATATCGCAGGACAAAAATTTGTGAGTCTAGGTAAGCTTCTACAGAACCCCACATGTGCTCAATCAGTGTCAGTTACTTCGGCTAAACATCGGCATGAATTGAAAGATCGTATGGTAGAATACCTAAAAAGTAATAAAGTTCGTTCCACCATAGCTGATCGCTGTTTTCAAGTAGCAGAAGAAATGCTGATGAATGCTATTTACGATGCGCCTGTGGATCAAAAGGGAGCATCGCTATATAACCATCTTTCTCGAAAGGAAGATGTTCAATTGCAGCAGAGCCAGTTTTCAAAACTCGAATATGGTGTCAAAAATCAAATTGTGGCGGTATCGGTCACGGATCCATTCGGGGGGCTGACTCGAGATACCCTCGTAGATTATTTGGACTCATGTTACAACGGGCATGCTGGGGAAATAAACGAAGCAGAGGGAAAAGGCGGAGCCGGCCGAGGCCTTCATTTGATCGTTGAGAGCTCAGATTTAACTGTATTTCAAGTCAAACGTGGTCAAAAAACGCGAGTCATCAGTTATTTTTGGCAAAAAGAAAATCCTTTCGGCGAGAATCCTCAACTGAGCTTCACCTATTTTGACTAATTGGTTATGTTTAACTTTTGGACAATTGGGTTAAAAATATAAAGTCTACTGATTATTCTGCGGCTATCCTGATAACAGGCTATTATCCGGCTTATGAAAAAAAGTACTATCTTAGCCATTATTTTCCTTACTGTAGCTTCAATATCCAATGCGGCCCCTGTTGGTCATAAACTGATGGATTGCAATATTCCTGAAGGTGACTACCAGCAAGTTATGGTTTATCAAAAAAACTCTACTCTTATGCTGGCGAGACTATCTAACAATGGTAACTGGATTGAATCCGAGCTCCCACTTCAGCAGTGGAGGAAACAAAAAATTCTAATTCCATGTTTAGAAAGTCAGAGAACATGCGGAGTGATTGCTAGAACATCAGAAGGCTGGGCCTATAAAATAGGCGATACAAGCTATTTAATCCAGGGCCTGTGTCTTTAAAATGAAACTATATCTTCGAACTTCTAGGCGGCTTTAGCGGCCTTTTTGTGACGGCCTTCAAGAAGCATTTGTAACATAAGGGCACTCACGCCAATGACAATTGCAGAGTCTGCGATGTTAAAGGCAGGCCAAGAGTATTGGTTGAACCAGTGAAAGTCTAAAAAATCCACAACATATCTAAAACGAAGACGATCAATATAGTTACCGATGGCTCCACCTAAAATAGAGCTCAAGGCTAATATTTGAACTTTATCTTGA
>DAHVKR010000239.1 GCA_027320785.1 Bdellovibrionales bacterium | reverse complement strand
GATAAGGAACTACCAAATAGATATCTTGATAGTTTGTCAGTCCTGGATGGCTCGGAGCTCCTATTGCGCAATTTTGAAAAGTAGTATTAAATTGGTCCTGACACTGCTGACTTCCATCTGAAGCCTGCAGCATGGATCCAAAAAGTAACAAACTTATAGCGAATAGATTCACAAATGATTTTAAACTCACAAAATACCTTCCTATTTAATACATAGAAATCTATTTATCTTGTGCGAAGGACGCAATTTTATAAGTTCAAACTAGACCATGCAACATTCAATCAGCCAAAAAACAAATCGACCACTCGGTATCTTCTTCAAAGAACCCTACACCCGAGCGCTTAGATCGATCAGTCGGTTCAGCATTTTCAGAAAATGTTGGATTTCATTTTTTTTAAAATTGGATAGCAGCGCCGCTTCGAGCTGTATCGCCTGAGGCGATACTTGTTTATACAAACTTCGACCTTTCAAATCTAAAAACAGATATTGAGATCTCTTGTCATCAAGGTTGGGCTTCTTTGATATCAGTTTTCTTTTGTGGAGAGTTCGTGCGGCACGGCTGACGGTGACTTTATCCATTAATGTTATAGCACAAAGTTGCTGCTGGGTGGCTTGGCCGCGCTCGCCGAGTACCGCGATCAGGCGCCATTCCGGGATGCTGAGGTGAAATTTCTGCTGGTAGGAGCTGGCAATGAGGTCACTGACCACATTTGACGCGATGGAAAGTTTATAGGGTACAAATTGCTCCAATTGGAGTGATTTTTTCTTCATGGAAGCACCTTAGCATATTTTCAGTTTAAATCTCTACTTTGACTCTCAGCACACTTTCAGATAGTATCATTTGAAACTAATTTTGGAAGGACAAGTCTATGAATCAAGCAAATAACCCCCTCGGTCTTAACGGTTTTGAATTCTGCGAATTCACTTCACCCGAACCCGAAGTGATGGCCCAAAAATTGGAAAGAATGGGATTTGTCCCCGTAGCTCGTCATCCAGAAAAAGATATCCTTCGTTATAAACAAGGACGCATTAATTTGCTTTTAAATCGTGAGTCGGCAGGTCAGTCTGTCGAGTTTCGAAAGCTTCATGGCCCCTCTGCAAATGGAATGGCCTTCCGAGTGGCCAATCCCAAACAAGCTTTTGATACCGCCGTTTCAAGAGGAGCTAAGCCCGTGGACTCTAGCGCCGGGGCTCTTGGTAAAGAGAGCTATGTCATTGAGGGCATTGGTGGCTCTAATCTGTACCTCGTCAAAGATGGTGAAGATGTTTATAAGGGCTGGAAGGAAATCCCCGGCTGGCAAGAGAACGAAAAGAAGAATAGCGTAGGATTGGATCTTTTAGATCATCTCACCCATAATGTTCGTCGCGGACAAATGCGCACATGGTCTTCTTTTTATAATAAACTTTTCGGTTTCGAAGAGCAGAAGTACTTTGATATTAAAGGTAAGGCCACAGGTCTTTTTAGCCAAGCGATGATTGCTCCTGACCAAGCGATTCGCATTCCTTTGAATGAAAGCCAGGACGATAAAAGTCAAATCGAGGAATTTTTACGTCAATACAATGGGGAAGGTATCCAGCATTTGGCCTTCACGACAGAAAATATTTATGAAACCGTCGAAAAGCTTCGCGCACGAGGCGTTCAACTTCAAGACACCATCGAAACTTATTACGAACTGGTTGATAAGCGTGTTCCGAATCATGGCGAAGATCTCGAGCGCATGAAGAAGAATAGAATTCTGATCGATGGCTCTGAAGACGAGGGACTTTTGTTGCAAATTTTTACAGAGAATACTTTTGGTCCTATTTTCTTTGAAATTATTCAAAGAAAAGGAAACGAAGGTTTTGGTAATGGCAACTTCCAGGCCTTGTTCGAGTCTATCGAGCTCGATCAAATCCGTCGTGGCGTGATCAAGGTAGACCAGCCATGAAAGAGTCAGCCCCCTCCACTATGATCCCCGGTTTTGGTAACCATGTTTCCACAGAGGCTGTTCCCGGCGCCCTCCCCATTGGAAGGAACAGCCCTCAAAAAGTTCCTTTTGGTCTTTATGCTGAACAACTTTCCGGTACAGCCTTTACAGCACCTCGATCTGAAAATAAACGCTCGTGGCTTTACCGATTGCGTCCCAGCGCTCAACATCAGGCCTTTGAAAAATACACGGTCCGATCTTCTTTAAGATCAGGTCCCTTCAATGAAGTTCCTCCCACTCCGAATCGACTGCGCTGGAGTCCTCCCGAATATCCTTCAAAGCCGACTGATTTTGTCGATGGACTGATCACCTATGCTGGAAATGGTGACACAGGAGCTGGTTCAGGAGTCGGAATCCATCTTTACACCATTAATTCTTCTATGAAGAATCGTGTTCTTCTGAATGCCGATGGTGAGCTTCTCATTGTTCCGCAAGAGGGTCGCTTAAATATCAAAACAGAAATGGGAAAGTTTGATGTTTCTCCTCTTCAGATTGCCGTTATCCCAAGAGGTGTGAAATTTTCCATCGATGTTCTAGATGGCAAAGCTCGAGGCTATGTGGCCGAAAATTATGGCGCTCTTTTTAAAATACCCGACTTGGGACCCATTGGAGCCAATGGCCTAGCAAATCCTCGTGATTTCGAGACGCCTTCGGCTTGGTTTCTAGATTCAGATGAAAAATATGAACTCATTCAAAAATTCCAAGGTCATCTTTGGACAACACAAATGAATCATTGCCCCTTTGATGTGGTGGCATGGCATGGCAATTTAGCTCCTTATCGATATGACCTGACTCGATTTAATACCATCAATACAGTCAGCTATGATCATCCAGATCCTTCTATTTTTACTGTTCTCACTTCACCCAGTGATACAGCGGGTACGGCCAATATGGATTTTGTGATTTTCCCACCTCGTTGGATGGTGGGAGAAAATACTTTCCGTCCCCCGTGGTTTCATCGAAATATCATGAGCGAATTTATGGGACTGATCATAGGTGAATACGATGCCAAAGAAGGTGGTGGTTTTGTTCCTGGTGGGTCTAGTCTGCACAACTGCATGAATGGTCATGGACCGGATCAGGCCAGTTACGAAAAAGCAATCTCAGCTGATTTGAAGCCTATGAAAATAGATAAGACCATGGCCTTTATGTTTGAATGCCGAAGTGTCATTCGACCCACTCAATGGGCTATGGAAACTAAAAGCTTACAGTTGGACTATGATGATGTCTGGACTGGGTTTCA
>DAHVKR010000238.1 GCA_027320785.1 Bdellovibrionales bacterium | reverse complement strand
CCCCTGACGGGACAAGCCGATATTATCCCAGATGAGAGGTCGCTGCGCGATGCTCATCGTGAATAGAAAAACCACGCAGCAACTCAAAACCTCTTCTTCAGGTTTTACCCTGATCGAAGTGATTATTGCATTGGCGATTATGGCCAGTGGAATTCTCGTTCTTTCCATGAGTTGGAGTGGCACTTTTCAAAAAATGAGAAAGACCCAAGTTAACTCAGAAGTGGTTGCTCTTTTGGAAAGAAAAATGGCCGAGGTCGATCTTAAATATAAAGGCAAACCCCTTGAAAGCATTCCCGATAGTGATGAAGGGGACTTCGGCACCGAATACCCTCAGTATCGATGGAAGCTAGAGTCTCGAAAATTTGAAATGCCTTCTCTTTCTGATTTTTTAGGTTCGCAAGAAGGAGGAGTCGATCAGCTGACTCAAATGACGATGAAGGTTTTCACAGAGCATCTCTCGAAAACCATCAAAGAGGTTCGAGTGACTGTTTTTTATAAAGTTCCTCGAAGTAAAAAAGAGTTGGACTATTCCGTCACAACTTTCTATGTGGATTTTGATAAAGAACCTCCTATGCCCGCATTAGGGGGTGGTTGATGAAGTCCAATTCCGGTTTCACACTCCTTGAGCTTCTTATCGCCGTTGGCATTTTTGCTGTGATGTCCGCCTTTGTCGCCAACTCTATCCGGAACGGTATTCGAGCCAAGCAGAGAATCCAAACTCAAATCGATGAGGTATCTCGCATGCGAGATGCCCTTCGTTTAATGGAGCGCGATCTTAATTTAGCCTATCACCATCTTGATTGGGAAAAAGAATTCTTAGATAAAGTAAAGAAAGATAGTCAGACGACTGCTCCTGGAGGCATTCCCCCTTTTCCTCAACCTGATGCTACCAGCGAAGTGGAGCGCCAAGATCCCACCACTCAATTTGTCGGCTCAGAAGATAAAATGAATTTCGTTACAATGAATAATGCTCGTTTTCAAACTGATAAAAAAATGGCTGACTTCGTCGAGGTTGGATATGAGCTGAAGCCTTGCACAAGCTCTGATGGTAAGACGAGCTCTTCCTGTTTATGGCGACGCCAATCTGACGCTGTGGATTCCGATGTCACCAAAGGTGGAAACTCTATTGTGCTTCTTGAAAATGTCACTGAGTTTAAACTTCGCTACCTCGGGCAAGGCAAACAAGATTGGGTATCAGATTGGAACTCTACACCTCAAAGCAGTGATGGTGGGACCAAAGGTAAATATCCCAACGCTGTTGAAATTTCCATTACCACTCAGAAGGGCGATAAGGGTCGAAAAAATTCTATGCAAGTTGTTGCCAACATTCGCTTCCCCAATAATCCTACTTCAACATCAGGCGCTCAAGATGGCGGCATGAATAGCGGTGGACAACAAGGACAGGGCAATGGCATTGGCTTCTAAAAATAAATCTTCTTTACGCAAAGCTTTGACTATCCTGAAAGACCGAACGGGTATCGCCATTATCACTGCCATTATGGCTTTGGCCTTCTTGACTTATATAGCCATGGAAGTGACCTATGATGCCACAGTAGACTACTTGGTTAACTCTCAAGATTTGAAAAGACTGAAAGCCTACTATGCGGCTCGAGCTGGGCTGGAAATTAGTTTACTTCGAATTAAAACCTATGAACAGGTCTCAGCTAAATTGGGAAAAAACGCAGTCAATTACCCTATGATCAATATGATCTGGCAATTCCCCTTTCAATTTCCTCTGCCTATTTCAGATAAAATGGGATTGATATCGAAGGATGAGTTTAAAGAAGCCAATAAAGCTTCATTTTTCGACGCCACCTTCGACACACAAATTACAGAGGAAGGTTCTAAAATTGATCTCAATGACCTCGTTTCGCCTTCAAAAGTTCTACAAGAAACAGCCCGCAAGCTATTAATGAATATTTTCAAAGAACAACTGGATAACGACAAAGCTTTCGACGAAAAATATCGTAGTTTCCGTTTTGAAGAACTCATCAACCAAATCGCTGACTTCATGTCGAACAAAAGAGAAAGTCTCAATGGTGGCGATAAAACAGCCGTTTACAAGGGGGATTATCAAGGCTATCCACCCAACCGAGGCTTCCGAACGGTATCAGAAATTCGAGTTCTCCCCTTGATGGATGAGGAACTGTTCAATTTACTCAAAGACAAAGTTACGATTTTTGGATTGAAGGGTATTAATCCCAATATGGCCAGCAAAGAAGTTTTGATGTCCTTAGATCCTGCCATTACCTCAGAAATTGCGGATAAATTAATTTCTCGTCGCTCCAATGAGAAAGAGGGCGGGCCTTTTCGATCAGCGGATGATTTTTGGGCGGCCGTTGATCAACTTGGAGCTCGCGTTAGTGATGAGGCCAAGAAAACACCGATCGTGACCGATACCCTGATTAGCTTTCGAATTAAATCAACGGGTGTTTATACAAATGTACGAGCTCAGATTGAAGCGGTCGTGACAGACATTGATAAAGCCGCCGCTCGCGTCGCTGACTTTGTTAAAAAAGAACAGCCTCCCCCCACAACTCCCAACCCCATTCCAGGGCAACCTCAACCAGCACCTGCTCCTGCACCAGCTCCGACTCCGACAACTATTCCGAAAGGACCTCCTCGCATTCTTTACTGGAATGAACAGTAAGGCCCTCATAAGTTGTGCATTGCAATATTCACCTTCAAGACCTGGTCTAGTTCGCACTAAAAAGCTCCTCACCCGAAGTCGAGTGCACTAAAATAACTCACAGGGAGAGGGTGTCTCACGCATGAAAACTATTGGAATCGATATAGGCAGCAACCAAGTTAAAGTTGTTGAGGTCAACGCGTCGGCGCGCGGTTTCCAAATTACCCAGTATCACGTTCTTCCGCTTAAACATGGGGGCGCTCAAGATGTGGATCTCGAGGTGATCGATTTTCTTCGAGGAATCGTCGCCCGAACAAATCTCGAGCAAACAAAATTTGTCTTAGGTCTTCGCCAAGATCGCGTGTCTGTACACTTTCGGACCTTCCCTTTTACAGAAAAAAATAAAATCACAAAGGCCCTGCCTCTTGATCTTGAAGATGAATTGCCTTTTTCTGTTGATAACTCAGCTCTTGATTTTAAAATGATTCGCACTCGAGGCTCTGAGGCTGAAGTCCTCGCTTGTGCAACACCTCGAAACAATGTTGAGAAACTCATTTCTTTCTTCAAAGACACGGGCGCTGAA
>DAHVKR010000237.1 GCA_027320785.1 Bdellovibrionales bacterium | reverse complement strand
AAAGAAGAATACAGACAAAGAATTGATTTAGTCCCAAAATATGACTGAATATTATTTTCAAATTTCTCAATATTAACGATAAAATATAATAAAATTAAAAAAGATAATATTTTTAATGAGTTGGACTTTCGATCTTACCTCAAAAAAGTCTTAAAGAATAACCCTCGAGGACTCCAATCTAAACTAGCCAGACACATGAAATGCCAAGCAACTTATTTGATTCAAATTTTAAGTGCTAAAGCGAAAATGACTGACGAACAAGCATTTCGATGCGCTCGTTTTCTTAAATTCAATCAACATGAACTCGATTACTTCATGGATTTAGTCAGAGTCGATAGGGTCTCAGATCCTGAAATGATCAAATACTTCAATGAAAAATTAAAAAATAAATCCAGCGAAATGAGTCAAATTAAGAGTCGTATTGCAAGTGATACGATTGATTCCTCTCTTTATACTCAACTTCAGTATTTTTCAAAATGGGAACCCTCTATTATTCATCTCGCAACGAGCTGCAAATCACTTCAAAATCCAACTGAAATTTCAAAAAGACTGAGTATCAGCGAAGATCAAGTTTATGAAACATTGAATTTTCTTCTGGATCAAAATCTAGTCACGAAATCACCTTCTGGAAATTATCTTCATAATGGCAAGTCTCTCCATCTTGGAAAAGATGAACTTCTACATCCTATTTTTCAAAAGGCTCGCAGAGAACTTGGCATTCAAAAACTGAACGAATCTCGCTCTGAATTTGATTTAAGATTTTCATCTGCATTTACGACTTCAAAAAAACACCAAGCTGATTTTCGCGAAAGGTTGCTTCATTTAATCGACAACTTTCACAAAGAGCTCTCTGAAACTGAATCTCAGGAGGTTACAATGCTAATTGTAGATTTTTTTCAAATATCTTAAATCCATACCTATTTGATTGACGCACAACTTGCTTCATTTATGACTCTCTTAATTTAAAAACATATTCTAAAGGAAATCACCCTATGAAAAAAATCGCAATTTTATTTTTTGTACTGATGTGTGCAGGATTACAAACATTCGCTGCAGAGTGTACTGTTCAATTTTCTTCAGATAGATACCTCAATAAAGTCAAAGACATTATTCTCAAATCCACTTCCTGCGAAGAAGGGGCTCATATAGCTGAGGCCTGCGCACTAGGAGCATCGGGTGATTTACAAACTGTACCCGTTGCTATCGAAAAATGTGAAATTGATTTTATGACCAAACTTTCTACATCCGATAAGGTGGCGTATCATAATCTGCAATCAAAATGTTTTGAAAAATATGAAACTTTAAACGGATCCATGTACAAAAGCATGGCCATTTTCTGCTCTTTGCAAGTATCTCGTTTATACTCTGAATTGTACACGCCTGCAGATTAACCTATTAAAATAGCTTTTGATTCATTATTCCGAATGCAGATGAATTACCCCAGTACAGCTAAAAACTGTGGGTATTTATTATCATTTTTATGAATCGTATTGATGATCTGATAATGTTGTAAAGTCAGTCCCGCCTCATCAGCCCATTTCTGGATTTCACTCTTTGAGAAGCCGAAATGCCGAACCCCCATTCCCTGCGGGTCTGGATGAAAAGAACCATCTTCTTTATCAAGATCGATAATAGCTATTTTAACAGGCGTTTTTTTCTTCAGTTTTTTTAGAACAGCCATTGGATTTTGCAAATGATGAAAAGCCATTTGCGAGATAACGAAATTATATTCAAGAGAGGATACATCTTCTTTTTCTACATCGATATTCAAGGTTTGAACATGCTGTTCAGGGAATTTTGAGCGAAGCACGTTCAACATTTCCACAGAAGAATCCACCCCTGTATAAAGGATATTTTCTTGCATAAAGTTGGATCCTAAAATTCCCGTTCCACATCCAACCTCTAGAATCGATTTGATTTTGTAAGAAGGATCGGTTTTTTGTAAGACCGTCTTGATCACTTCAGAAAATTTTTTCGCTTGTTCTATTTTTTCTGGCTGATCCCAAGTGGCGGCTGAAGCATTAAAGTGTGTCGCGCTTGAACTGATTATGACTTCCTTTTAATAGAGGCTGATACCCCTATCTTCTACTACCACTTTTAGCCGAGATCAAAAGAAAATCCGCATTGCACGCATTCTGGAATTCATCTAGATTGTGACCATGCTAGGCCGAATTTCCATACCTAACAAACGGTCTCTTCTGGCTGATCTTGTCATGATCATCGGCATAGGTGCTCTTCTTTATAGCTCTTTTGTTTTTGTCGGAGAATGGAAGTCACAATTTAACCCGAGCATACATATCGACTTAAGCTTAAGCGCCTTACCTTTTTACTCTTTGTTCTCGGCGATGCGAGGACTAGGTGCCTACGTGATTTCTTTGTTCTTTACCTTGATTGTGGGCTACTACGCTGCAAAATCTCCCTCCGCAGAAAAAATAATCCTACCCGCACTGGATATTTTTCAAAGCATCCCCGTCCTTGGGTTTTTACCAGGACTTGTGATGGGGCTTGTCGCCCTTTTCCCCCATACCAATATTGGACTCGAGCTGGCCGCGCTCCTGATGATTTTTACGGGCCAAGTCTGGAATATGACTTTTGCTTTTTACTCATCGCTAAAATCGATCCCCTCTGACCTCAAAGAAGCTGCGCAAGTCATGTCTCTCTCTAAATCCTCACAATTCCTTCGACTCGAACTTCCCTTTTCAGCGGTGAATCTGGTTTGGAATAGTATTATGTCCATGGCCGGTGGTTGGTTTTTTTTAACAGTTTGCGAGTCCTTTACTCTAGGAAATCAACAGTATCGATTGCCAGGACTCGGTGCCTACATGGCCACAGCCATTGAAGAAGGCAATACACAAGCGATGATTTTGGGTGTGATCGCGATGGCTTTCGTCATTATCCTGCTTGATCTGATCATTTGGCGTCCCGCTTTGACCTGGGTTCAACGCTACCGCCTTGAAAATATCGAAGGCTCTCCGGCTAGTGAGGACCATCTTCTTCAGTTTATATTCAAATACTCCACCGTATTACGCTTTTTCCGCATTCGATTGGTCCAACGTCATCGACAAAAAATATTCAAAAACTCACTGCCCTCATTTCGGCCCCATTTTAACTTTCTGCCTCGAATTCCCATTCCCCAATTGAAATGGCTTAGCTATTGGTTTGTAGGAGCTGCCCTGATTGGATTGAGCTGGGGAAGCTTTAAACTCTTCCATGTCTTATCGACTCTTTCAT
>DAHVKR010000236.1 GCA_027320785.1 Bdellovibrionales bacterium | reverse complement strand
TACAGGGGCTTTGGGGTCCTTCGAGCCCAAAGAAATTTTATAAAGAGGAAATGGATTTGAGGGATCTCCGACATGACCTAAGACTTGCCCCCGGGCTTGGTCTGGGAACTCTGCCAAGAGCTGCTCAATCTGGATGATTTCTGACAGAGTATCGGACTTCATGAAGCTACCTTTTCAAATGTTCACCTCAGAGTCAGCTCTCTCGCATCTTTTGTCAGGAGTTGACGCCTTGCGATTCAACTCTGAGATCACGACCTGACAAAATCTTTAAACCATGACAGTCTGGTTTTTAGTTTAACTCTTCTTCAAGGAGGGATCACTCATGCCAAACTCACTTCACTCATCAGACGCTCAAGCTTTACAAAAAATTATCGATAAAATGTGGTTGGACTACACTCAGCTTAATCCCTCCGCTAAAAAAATCTATGATTCTTTTGTAAAGGAAGGTGAAAAGGTCATAAACGATCACGTGGCCTATCGAACCTTTAACCACAAAAAACTCGGCGTACAGTCCCTCGCTCAGCATATTGAAAAGTATGGCTATAAGCCCAAAAATGAATATTTTTTCGAGCAAAAAAAACTACGAGCTCAACACTATGAACATCCCAACAAAGAACTTCCTAAAATCTTTATCAGCGAATTAGAGCTTGAAAAAGTCGAGCCATTTATTGCAGAAGAAGTTGAAAAACTCGTCGATCAAGTTCCTATGAGTCTTATCCAATCCGAAGAACTTCTTGTCTGCGGACGTCCTTGGAAACTCAGTCACGAAACTTATCTAAAACTAGCGGATGTCAGTGAATACGCTTCTTGGGTAGCCGCCTTTGGCTTCCGCCCCAATCATTTCACAGTGAACGTCAATGCTCTTCAAAAATACAAAGACATCCAATCCGTTAATCAATTCGTAAAATCCATTGGTTTCGATCTGAATAGCTCGGGTGGCGAAATCAAAGGAACACCAGAAGAACTTCTCGAACAGAGTTCTACCATGGCCAAAGAAATTCAGATGTCTTTTACGGATGGAACTTTCCCTGTGCCCGCTTGCTACTATGAATTTGCAAAGCGCTATAAGACTCCGACGGGAGAGCTCTACCAAGGCTTCATTGCAAAATCGGCTGATAAAATTTTTGAGAGCACGAATCGCGCCCGTTAATATCATTACAATATCGAAAAGATTTAATTAAACTTATAGGCTGGAAGAAATTCTAGCCCACTTTTTTTAGATGATTCGCTCGATTAAATTCGATGATTTTTTCTTGAGTTTCTTTATCAGCTTCTGTCGGAATATAAAACCGATGGGCCTCAAGGAAAATTCTGACCAACTGAGAATCAAATTGCGTCCCTGAACAACGCTTCAGCTCGGCATAAACAATCTCATTGGGCAGACCCTTGCGGTAAGCCCTGTTCTGCGACATTGCATCGTAGGTATCCACAACTAAAATCACGCGAGCAATCAGAGGAATATTATCTCCAATTTTCTTATCGGGATAACCCTCTCCATCCATTCTTTCATGGTGCCCACGAACGGGCTCGAGCATGTGTTCAAAAAAGGGATTTTGAGCCAAAGGCTTGATAATCTGCTCACTAATCACCGAGTGAGTTTTCATAATGTCCAATTCTTTCGGCTCCAGCTTACCTGGCTTCGCAATAATTTCTTGAGGTATTCCAATTTTGCCAATGTCATGAAACATTCCCGAAAACTCGGAAACTTTTTGTTCGTACTCATTCAAGCCAGCTGATTTAGCTAAGTATTTCGAAAGTTGCCCCACGCGCAGGCAGTGCTGATAGGTCACAGGGTCAACTGCTTGTAAGGATTGTAGTAATGATTGGGCAACATCATAGGCCCAGGCTGGAATATTTCCCCATTGTGACTGTGACACGTTCCCCTCCTTAACTCCTTTATATTATCGGGCATTTCCGCCTTTATCCTAAGGGTTGATCTCAACTTAGTACGCAATCTTACAGGGAAAATTTTGACTTTGTATCATTCTGAAACAGATATTTTTGAACTCTAAAAATCACAAATAAAAAAAGCCCCGAACTCTTTCGAGCTCGAGGCTTTAGGGTTTTTATAAGCTTTTACAATGATTACCAGTTGATCATGTCAACATCGACACCATATGAAGCCAGGGCTTTTTTGTACATGCCCTTGATAAACTTCTGAGCTTGGTAAGGTTTCAAACCCAACGCAGATGCTGAACGATCTGTGATATCTTTCATACCTGAAGTATCTCCAGATTGAAGAGCCTTAACAGCTTGTAAAGCATCTGAATAAGGAACTCCGAAAACAGACTTGAAAGTTTGATCCACATCTTTTGTTGTGGCGTATCCTCTTTCTGCTGCGTTTACACCAAAGACATTCAAAGCAGAAGCAATGGCTTTCGCTTTACCAGAAGGTAATTGGTAGTCTTTCATCAACTTATCCGCTGCCTTTTGAACCAAACGCTTGTTGGAATCAGAAGCCAAAGCGGCAACTGAAGCATCTGATGCTTTTCCAGCATTTTTGTTGTTGATGGCTTGACCATAGTTAGACTCACCATAGTTAGCAGAGTAAAGAACACCGTTCTTACCGAGCCAATATGTTCCATTGCTGACGTTTTCCCAGAATAGACCTGTTGTTCCAACACCGATCACATTTCCGCCAACCCAGCCTGCGAATTGACTAGCAGATGCAAAGTATTGCAAGTTTCCGAGGTTGTCATAAACAGCTGCTGTTCCAGTGGAGTCAAACTTCACATACCAAAGATCATCGGATCCATATCCATATTTGTCATAGTTTGGGTCCGATACAACTGTGATACGTTTACCAGTTGCAGTCGAGAATGTACAACCAGGTGTGGCCTCATAGGTGGCACACATGTCACCATAAACTGTTTCGTATGGATATTGGATCACAGACCCTCCTCCTCCAACAGTTACGCTTCCTCCGCCACCACAACCAGCTATGGATGTTGCGACAAGTGCTGCTCCAGCAAGAAATGC
Source organism: Bdellovibrionales bacterium (assembly GCA_027320785.1). Classification (GTDB taxonomy): domain Bacteria; phylum Bdellovibrionota; class Bdellovibrionia; order Bdellovibrionales; family Bdellovibrionaceae. Next base: position 266 of record DAHVKR010000236.1, on the reverse strand, counting down.
TAAAAGCTTTGTTCCTTTCATTTTACCCCCGTTTCGTAAAGACTTTTTCAGTCTTGGTTTATCGCGGTCCTAAAATTTCAGAATCTTAAAAAGACTCTGATTATTTTTTCCTTCAAGTTTCCAGGGATGCTATCCCCTGGTTTTTCCGATCCCTGAGCACAGTAGAAATCTAAAGCAGTTTCTCCTGACTCCATTTGAATGGGCGTCTTAAAGGGTTTACAGCCTGGGTCTGCCTTGATGTTCAAGGTGCTTGGTGACACCAGTTC
>DAHVKR010000235.1 GCA_027320785.1 Bdellovibrionales bacterium | reverse complement strand
CGATCTCAAGATTATACGTTTAATAATCATGTTGAGGTCAACGGCGCCTACGTTTTTCGAATTCGACTGCTCGATGCATTTGGAAAGGGAACCCTTCTTGGTACCGGAGAGAGTCAACTAGTCAGTGTGACAGCTACAGACTTGGATGCCCCTGCTATGCCTGCAGGCGACTTTTACGATTCAACATGTAGTACAGCTCTCACAGCTGCAGACCTCACCTTCAATGCTGGAGATGATGAAAAGATCATTTGTTATAAGGCCCAAAATGTAATACCCACTCATAAACTTCATATTGATGTTTCATCTCCTGGCATGATTTCAAAGGGACTGGATGTTACAGCCCTCCAATCTAACTCTATTATATCCTGGCTTTTTCCACATGATCCCTCAACTGGCCTACCCAAATCTTTACTTAAGGGCGTAACTTACACGCTCAAAATGAATCTCCTGCCCATTTTCCAAAATAATAATATAAGATACGTCAGCGGTTTTAATGGGACTCTTACGACTGATGCCTCTGATTCCAATGTCACTTTTAGTCGATATGGATCAGACACTGAATGTCCCATCAGTGCCACTTCTAAAATGGACTGCGCCTCGACTTCATCAGCCAAAGACTTCAATATCCAAGTGGAAAATAGCTTCCCTTCTTCTAGCTTAAATTTGCAAATATCAGCAACACCTGCCGTTGCCTGTAGTACGGGTTGCTCTGTCTATGATGGAACTACGTATAATATGATTACAGACTACGTCAGTCATTCCGCTCAATTCAATGTGGTCTCTGGGAGTAGTACTTTTGACCATCCTTACTTCCAGCCCTTTAACTCCGTCATGAAAATTTCACAGTGTGAGGCCATCGATCTCGGGTTGGCCAATGTGGATGGAACGGTTCTTCCTGGGTTTTCAAAAAATCTTCAAGTATCTGTGTCGGGTTCAACAGTTACTTTCTACTCAGCTTCAGACTGTTCGACTGGACCTTTAGGATCAGCTCCTATTTATGTTTTCAATCCAGGAGATACGCTTAAGAGAATCTATGTTCTCATTAGTAGCGTTCCCACCAATGGTCTTCTACAGTGGATTATAACGGATACGGGAACTAGCTCTACCTGGAGCTATTCGAATTACGTTAAATCAAATAACTAGATTTTAATTCTGATATTCCGAACATACCTTTGCCAAAGCTTTATTAAACTTCATTCTCCTCTCACTTTTCTTGCCTTACTTCTATTATATTGTCATCCTCACCCCCAACTCGCTCCTGCTTCTCCCAAAAAGCCCCACTCACTCTCCTCCAACCTACCCGCATGATTCTTAATTTCAAAATTGACTTCCCTTTCCCCGCTATCAACTACACAGCATAACTTCCCACTCATCAAGAAAAGCATGAAGGCCTATGGTGGAGATCTTCGCAAAAAAGCTCTAAACCGTGGCGCCAGACCTCTTGTCTTTCGATCTGGGACTATGCACATCACACTGCGCTCCACAAAAGCTAAAGGGAAAGCTTCCTTTCAAAACTCAGAAAAAAGAAACAAGGTTAAAAACTTTGTCTATACGTTCTCAGCTAAAAAAGGCGTGAAAATTCTCTCCTTTGCCAACGTGGGCAATCATCTTCACTTGCATGTAAAACTCCACAATAGCGTGCTCTATAAAGCTTGGATTCGGGGGTTGAGCTCAGGGCTGGCTATGATTTCTATGGGACTAGAGGGACTTCGTCAGCTCAAAGAGAGGAAGCAAAGGTTTTGGGATCAAAGACCCTTCTCTCGAGTCATTCAAAGCTTTCGACATTTTATGAATACGAAGTCCTATATGGAAGTGAATATCCTGGAGGGTTTGGGAATGCCTCGAGTTCAAGCGGAAACCTTGATTTTAGAATCAAGGCGATATTTTAAGTCCGGATAAATACAGTAAACTTAAAATGGTCTTTTAACTCGGAATGATGCTCTCATCAGGACGATATTCCTAAATCGGATAGCTACATCCTAATTCATGTCGTCTTTTAAATCGGGATAGATACAAAATATTTTAACTCATGCCAAGTTCATTGCCCTTAAACGATAGGCTCGTTGCTCTTATCTTGATCAGCAAATTACTCTCATATATAAAGAAAACACTGAGTCCACCGACATCGGAGAGAAATGATCACAACCGACATTCGTGCAGAATATCTCGACCACCTTAATCAAGAGTTAGACTCTTGCCGTATATCTGCTGCCGAATATACAAGCCTTTGCCTTTTGCCTGGCCTGGCTCAAAATAAAGTTTCATTTCAAAAAAATTTTCTCACTCAAAATGAATGCGCGAATTCCAAAATCATCGAGTTTCTTAGAAGATATAATTGGAAAGGATATTCACACCGCATTCGCAGATCTCTTTATCAATGGCACCATCAACAATATCCTCTTGTTTTGTACCATCACACTCCCACTCCCTATGAACTCCTCAAAATTCAAGCAACAGGCAAAAGGGTCGTCACCGTTTTTAGAAATATCCACGACTGGAAACACACCTACTTCGGAAAGACCACTTGGGAGTTTATCGTTCATGATCTGATTCATGCCGATCATTTTTTTGAAAAACCCGACTGGCGAGATGGACAAATTCGTTTCTATCAATTTATTTTGGATAATTGGGAGCACCCTTTGATTCAAGCTGGACGGCAGTTCAACTCATCGGCTTTTGATTACCTGATATCAGACATGAACTCCCATCCACAACATCTCAATCAAACTCTATCTGCTATTCTGCTTTCTGCATGGAAGACCCAGAAGGGCTTGGATTCTACCGAATATTTAAATTTACAAAAAGAAAATAGCTTTCAAAATGATCTTAAAGATCTTTACACGGCATATCTTTAAAACTGCCAAGGAAATCGTTTGAAATCTCGAGGTCTTTTTTCCAAAAAGGCGTTCCGCCCTTCCTGGGCCTCTTCTGTTCCATAGGCTAAACGCGTAGCCTCACCCGCAAAAATTTGTTGGCCTACAAGCCCATCATCAATCAAGTTAAATCCATACTTGAGCATTTTCATAGCGGTTGGGGATTTGGAGAGCATTTCCTGCGCCCACTCCAAGGACACCTTTTCCAGGTCATAGTGTGGAACAACGGCATTCACCATTCCCATCTCAAAGGCTTCTTGAGCCGAGTAGCTTCGCCCCAAAAAGAAAATTTCACGGGCTTTTTTTTGACCTACTTGCCGAGCTAAATAAGCTGATCCATATCCCGAATCAAAGCTTGCCACATCAGGATCTGTTTGTTTGAACTGTGCATATTCT
>DAHVKR010000234.1 GCA_027320785.1 Bdellovibrionales bacterium | reverse complement strand
TATAGAAAAACATATTCAATTTTCTTAAGCTTGTTTTTCAGCTTAATTCTAACGTCATGCGCCACGCCACCGCTTACGAAGAAATTTTCAAACACAAAGAGGCCAAAGCTTGGAATTATAAAATTTAAAATCACAGCACCCATTCATCATCTCTCATCTATACAAGAATCGCCTCCAAAGGGCTTAAGCGAAGATCAAGAACAGCAGCAAATAGAAGCTTATTTAAAGCAGATAGAGGATCAAGCCACTGACGAGCTAAAAAACTCATTAGAAAAGAATGGGAAAATTGAGTCAGTCGTTATTCCTGATGGGTTCGCAGGTTTAAAGCGAGGAGAAAAACCGACCGCAGATCAAGTGGAGAAAATCAAAAAGGAGTTTGCTGTTGATGCCGTGTTTTATGGAGAGATTCCTTGGTATGGAAAAACAAGACTTCTTTATCCAATTTTATTTGAATCACTAGATATTGCGGCGGAAACTGTTGCACTTGGTCTTTTAACACATTGGAACGGCGCTCTTATATTTGCCAATATAGGCTTTGAACTGCTAACCAGCACACCAATTTGGTTCGGTGGCGCTTATATTTTTGGTTGGGCCTTTAGACCAGTTTCGATAAAGGGACACGTGCTTTCAACAGCCGATGACTCGCAAATTTGGGATGAGTCCGTTGATCAAGTTACCTCACGAGAGGAATTGAAAAAATATCCAGAAGAGGAGCGCAAGAAAAAAGAAATACAGTTAGAAGCTTCTCTTGATAACGCCATTCATAGTCATTACAAATGCAATGACCGGGGAACCTGAACCTCATTTTGCTTCTGTTGGACTAATGGTTGGACAAGCTTCACTGAGTAACGGCGGCGGCAAAATGATAACTTACGGCTTATCTGCCAATCTCAACTTTGATCCTCACTGGCAACTAGGAGGGCAATTCAATATCATGAGCCCTCAGTCTAAATTTCAAAGTCTTACAAATTTTGATGCTGCTGTAAAATATCTTCAAGGAAATTGGAATGCAGGAATCCTGTTGGGAATTAATCTTGCTCGATCCGCTGATGATTCCGAGAGCATAAATTTCAATTCAGGAGTGACGGGAGGTTATGACTGGAAAATTCCTAAAACTGACCTCTCGGTAGGGCCACAGGTTGATTTGTTATGGTCGCCAATAGACAGTGGCCTCACAACCCTCGATATGATGGTTGCTCTAAGATATTCATTTTAAAAAAGGTTCATCAACGGCGCACCAGCCCAAAAAGTATTTAAGTTGAAGCAGTGCGCTTGAGAGTGAACGCTAACTTTGGCCTTTGGAAAAAATTAGCAGTAGAATGAGCTATGAGGTTTAAAATCAATTGGTTTATTCATAAATTGCAAGCAGATAAAAAAATCCGAATTTGGCTATGGATTGGTTTTACCTCACTGTTTCTTGGTGCATTTTTAGTTGTTACTACGGAGGTTCAAGAGGCGGCTGCTGGGCATCCCGAGCTTATCGGTGTGATTGATAATTTGCCCAGTCATTTCCTATCTCACATTCGAAATCCACGATTAAATGGTATTGCGGTTGACCTTACAGCGCTGGGATCTGGAACCGTCGTTGCTCTGTTTGTTCTTGCCACGGCAATTTTAATGAGCTTTCGCAAGAGATACTTTCAAATATTGCATCTTCTAGTTGCGACCCTGGGCTCTGCTATCTTAACAGTCGTTATGAAATTTTATTTTGAGCGCCCCAGACCCGAAGCCTCGATGAGATTGGTGCATGTCGATGGTTATTCTTATCCTAGTGGACATTCTCTGGTTAGTGCTGCTCTTTATTTCACCTTTGCGATTTTTTTATGCCAAGACTTCAATAAACCTGTACAGAGAACTCTCATCATCGGATTTTCTTTAATTTTTATTTTCTTGATTGCCACCTCGCGCGTTTATCTCGGGGCTCACTACATCAGCGACGTGATTGCGGGCGTTTTGTTGGGCGTAGGTTGGGCTTCTTTGCTGGGAGTTGCAAGTACGTATTTTCAGATTCGGAGGGATTCACATGATGCTAAGTGATTGGAGAGTTTTTGCATTTGGCTCGGCAATTTTTGCGGCCTTCACTGCAATTTTTGGAAAGATTGGTGTTGCAGAAATCAACTCCAACCTTGCGACATTTATTCGCACTATCGTTATTTTACTGGTTACAGCTTTAATCATTTCTGCAAGAAAGGAATGGCAGTCGCCAAGCACGCTGGATAGTAAATCGGTTCTTTTTCTGGTGTTGTCGGCATTCGCTACAGGTGGATCATGGCTTTGCTACTATCACGCCCTGAAACTTGGTCCAGCTTCAAAAGTAGCACCCGTTGATAAACTCAGCGTGGCGCTAGCAATAATAATGGCGATACTCTTTTTAGGGGAAAAGGCGAGTTTAAAAACAATTATTGGTGGAATCCTAGTTGTCGCGGGCTCGGTCGTACTTGCACTATGAAAAAAAATATTAAAAATCAACCGTTCTTGAAGCGAGTTACTTTCGCAGTGAGTGGCATACGAAAAGCATTTAAGCGTGAACGTAGTTTTCAAATTCAATGGTTTTGTGTGATTCTACTACTGGTTTTTTGCTTGATTGTCCGTCCATCGGCTATGTGGTGCGCACTTTTTGCAGTCGTTTCTGCATTAGTTCTAGCACTTGAAATGTTAAATACAGCCCTTGAATCAGTCTTAGATAAACTTCATCCCGAAGAACATCACGAAATTGGTTTTGCAAAGGATTGTTTAGCAGGTGCTGTACTTTTGAGCAGCCTTGGTGCTCTGATAGTATTTGTCCTATTTTTAGTGGCTAGGTTTTTTTAAAATTTCAAGTCGACGACTATGCCTTTTACATCAGTAGAATAAATTGGAATCAAATCTAGTTTCGCTGATTTTTTAGTATTCCCATCTTCATTTGATGCATCTAAATAAAGATAGTGCAGCCCTAAGCCATAAGCAGTGCCAATTGTTGCTCCAGCTACTACATCGTGCAGGTAATGTTTGTTGTCATTCATCCGGCTAGCAGCGGTTAAAGTAGCGAGCCCAGTCGCAAATACTCCAAATGGAAGAATACCATGTTCAGCAGTGACATAAGAGGCAAATGCAAATGCTGTGGTTGAGTGTCCGGAAGGAAATGAAGTTCTGACCGATCCGTCATAGGGGCGAGGTTCTCTGACGGTCACTTTTAGAAAACTAGTTGCTGCAAACGAATTGACCTTACCCCCAAAAACTTGACCACCTGGAGTCGTAAGATTAAGGAGAGAGTATGGGTAGAGGTAAGAGATATAC
>DAHVKR010000233.1 GCA_027320785.1 Bdellovibrionales bacterium | reverse complement strand
TTCTAATATCCCAGCGAATTGGGCAATTATCATTTCCGGATGCTGACCAAGTTGAACAGGCAGTACCCTTATCTGTATACCCACTGGTTGGATTTGTTGTATCGATATAGCTGAGTACTGGGGGGTTTGCAGTTGGATTGTAAGCAGCGGGATTTAAATGAGGGAGCTGTACAAAGGGAGCCGCAACAACAGCACTGTTGGGCACAGTCTCGTTTGTAAGAAATCCAGATGCTCCCGAGTCTGTACAAAAGTTGGATGTAGCCACACAATTTAACATACTAGAGTTAACCGGGTCCTGAACAGTCGCCCGCCAAGCTGTTCCATCTGAGATGAGTTTCTGGATGTTGATCCGCATACTTTCGATCGTATTAACAACATTAGCTTGTTTTTGACTTTTTTGCATAGTTTCCATCATGGATGCAATGGCGAGAGTTAAAATCCCCACCATCCCAAGGGCCACCATAATTTCAATTAGAGACATTCCCGAACGATTGTTTAATGAGTGAAACCCATTAAACATGTTTAATTTAAGTTTAGATTGAATCCCCATGTAGTTAGAATGCAGGAGTTTCTTGTATTTTACAATACTTGCTATTTATTTAAGTCGAGTTGTTTCACTATGAGATAAAGGTGATTTTTTTTGCTTTTCATGTGTCATTATTCCGCTTATAGCTAGGGCATGTTCACTCGTGTTTATGGCTATGATGGAAACTATGACTTATATAAGGGAAATCCGTTTATATGGACCTTGTTAGGCTGCAAAGAGCCAAATCAGTGCTCTTCTCTTGAGCAAGACGAAAGTCAGCAATTGGTCAGACTCGTTCCTTTTGAATCAGAAAATTTTTATTTAAGTGGGGACATTAGGCTAGTTCGAAAATATCAAGTAGGTATAAGTTCTGAATTATTCGAGAGAGATTTTGTAGAGAAAATATTAAAACAAGGTGGATGTGTTCAGGTTTGGATTGATCGACCGATTTCGCTTGATGAGGCGAAGAGACTAAAAGAGTTAACTCATCAATTCAGAAGTCTTGAGTTGGTTTATTTGATGGATCTCTTTCATCATCCGGAGGAAATATTCCAACACCTTGGCCCTATGGATTCTATAATTGTACATTTAAAAATTAAAGAAAGTCGATATGATCAGTGGCCCTCGCCAATAGAGATATGGGATCGAATATTATGGTTGAAGGGGTCAAAGAGATTTGATCAAGTGTCAACGCAAATTCTAAATTCACAGATTAGCAGTTGTTCTTCAGATGAATTAAAGTACTTTTTGCTCCACCCAACATATGAAAGCCTAGCACGCTACTTGAGTCATCTTGACTTCAAGCAGTCCCTTATACAAAAATCCGTGTCGGGAGTGGCCAGGTTAACCTCTTCTGAGGTATTTAATATTTTAAGGCAAACATTACTTTATGTTCTTTTTCCATCAAGAGAAAGATTTGGTTATTTAATACATGCCTTTGGATTACTCGGGCACAAAATAAGAATCCTCATTTATTATAAGACAATAAACCTAGGTTATAAAATAAGAGACCTAGGTTATGGTATTTTCCTGTCACCTGTTTTTTACCCGTTCAGAAAGGCCTATTGGATCGTTGAACATGCTATTAAAAAGCGACTACCACGACAGAGGGACTCATGAATCAAGTAAGCGTCGTGATCCCATCAGTCGATTGGACTCCGCAGCTTCAAAAATGTTTGAGAAGTATACTGACACAGCAAAACGTTAGGTTAGAAACCTGGGTTGTTTTTAACCCTAATATGCCAAAATCAGAAGTTTTAGAAGGGTGGCCGGATTGGATTCGTTTTGTTCGCTCTGATCGAGGCGTCAATCGAGCACGCAATGAAGGCGTACGTAGAAGTACTTGTGAGCGAGTTTTATTTTTAGATTCCGACTGCGAGTTGGTAGATCTTCAGCATATTGAAAAACTCAATACACTTTGGGATGAAAACCCCACAGTTGATGGAGTGGGGGGGGAGTATAAACTTTCTTTCAATAGTAGTGAGGCCGCACAAGCTTATCAGGCCCTTCAAATGCAGTGGCTTCGAACACAAGTGATCAACTCGAAAGGTGAAACAAAGGCTCTTATCGGAGGGCATATGCTTTTGAACAGAAAGCTTCTGTTAGAGGCCCCTTTTGATGAAAAGATTCTTTTCGGGGGAGCAGAAAGAGAGTTCTTTGTTCGCCTATCCAATCTTTCAAATAAATTTATTTGGACTCCAGAATTAAAAGTTTTGCACGAATCCAATTTAACTCGTAAAGATTTAATAAAAAAAGCTCGTCTTCAAGGTCTGGGAGATCTTTATATTCAAAAAAAAATGAAGAGATTATCGATCCCTGTTCAAAACTCACCAAGGCTTTCTTCTCTTAATATTTCGAACCCTGAAGTTTTACAATTGGTGGATGAATACATAAGAGTGTTTTCAAAATATGCACGTAAAAACAAAAAAACTTGGCGACATCCTTTCTTTCGACTTCTAGAGCATATGAATATTGCTGAGCATCAAGTAAAGAAAGAGCGAAACTTCTCAAAGATCTCGGGATCTAAATTTAACTTGTAGAAAACATGGGCCATCTTTTGAATGCGTTTCATTTTTTGTATCTTATAGAGAAAATTTTGGCTTGAATCCTTTTGGGATGTCAGGTGAAGAAGCGGAGTTTTCTCGAGATGAAATTTTTTGCTATGTTGATAAAGGCGATAGCCTAAATCGGTATCTTCAAATCCATACTGAATAAAATTTCTTCTCAGTCGTCCCACTTCGAAAAAAGCAGATCGTTTGATAGCAAGAGCGTAGGTGCAAGTGTACTTCCAGTAGTCTTGAATATCCTCCCACTCACGACTATTGAAGAAAGGTTCCCAGTAGCCTTTTTCTTCAATGTAAAGATTGGGAGAGGGCAAGAGATCAGAATAAAGTGATACAGCAGAACTCATTTCTGTAGGTACGTGTTGTCGCACAAATTGGATCACATCATAATTTTTCAAGTTTTGTGTGACTAATTCAAAAATATTTTGTGGCACAAGCATATCTGAATCGAGAAAAAATAGATTCTCACCACGGGCGTAGGTGGCGCCCCAGTTGCGAGAGGCGCCTGCTCTAAAAACTTTATCACCCGCGGGAAAATTCTGTCGACTTGGCCAGCGGAAAAGTTGGAGGGGTAGGACCTGTAATTTTCTTTGAGAGAAGGAAACGATTTCATTCCAAGTCTTTTCAGAAGATGAATCATCAATGACAAGAACCTCAAAATGAGGTGACGCCGTAAAAGCCATTTCGAGATGTCTCAAAACATTCATGAGGAA
>DAHVKR010000232.1 GCA_027320785.1 Bdellovibrionales bacterium | reverse complement strand
AGGGTTTCCTGGGCATTCGAATTATCTTTTCCTTTAAGGCGGAAAAGAATTAGAAGGGCGCCAGCCCCCATGACAAAACCCACGATAAAAAGCAAGATTTCACTTCCTGACATGCATTATCCCTTTAAGAAAGAGTCTTTTAGGTTTCTAATCTAAAAACTATGTCCAATTCTGTATCCACAAATAAACTGTCTTTAGTCATTCAGGCTTTCCGGCCCAAAACTTTATCTGCAGCCATTGTACCCGTTTTACTGGGATCTGCAGCTTCTTATATGCTGTTTAAAGAGTTTAAGTCAGTTGTTTTTTGGTGTGCTCTTTTAGGAGCGCTTTTTATTCAAATTGGAACAAATTTAGTGAATGATGCGGCTGATTTTTTAAAGGGGGCAGATCGTCATGATCGTAAAGGTCCTCAGCGTCTTTCTCAGATAGGGGCGTTCTCTCCTCGAACAGTTATGTGGATGGGGACTGCTTTTTTTATTTTAGCGGCCTTGTGCGGGATTCCACTGGTGATGATAGGTGGATGGCCTATTTTGGTAGTCGGCCTGGTCTCTATACTCATGGGGTATTTATATACGACAGGTCCATTCCCATTAGCTTACATCGGGGCGGGTGACTTCTTTGTTGTAATTTTCTTCGGTGTCGTTGCAGTTTCAACTACGATGTATTTGCAGTCAGGCATTTGGTCTCCAGAAGGGATTGTGCTGGGTTTGCAAATGGGCTTTCTCTCAACAACTTTGATTGCCATTAACAACCTTAGAGATATCAAAGAAGATGAGAGAGCCGGTAAGAGGACGATGGCAGTACGCTTGGGGGTCAATGGAGCCAAATGGGAAATTGCTCTTGTCACGTATCTTCCCTATGCGCTTTGTAGTTATTGGCTTCTTCCTAATTATAATCATGTTGCTGTTTTACCATTCTTTGCTTTGTTTATTGCGATGCCATTAGTGAATCGAATTTTTGAAACAGATCCCGGACCTGAATATAATAAGTTTTTAGCTCGAGCCTCTCTTCACACACTGGTCTTTTGTATTCTTCTGATTGTAGGGTTTACGTTTATATGAAGTTTTATTACACACTCTATGATCTTTTACCTAAGAGGATAAGGCCGAAAGACCCTGATCCAAAACCTCATCGTGGAGCTTTGCTTAAAATTGAATGGTCTGATGATAAGATTGGCTATGCGGATCTACATCCTTGGCCGGAGTATGGTGATTTAGAACTTGAAGAGCATCTAGCGCAGCTGCGCTCTATGCGACTCACCCCTTTAGTTGAGCAGGCCATCTGGCTGGCCTCATTAGACGCAAAGGCTCGTCAAGAAAAAAGAAACATCTATGAAAATCAGCCACTACTTAAAAATAATGCGCTCCTAATGAAGATTAATCCTCATACAGTTGAGTTATTTGACCCGCTTGTTAAGGCTGGGTTTTCACGAGTCAAAATAAAAGCCGGCATGGAAATGGATGAAGAAGTTGAGCTCATCAATCGAGCTTCTTTGACTCATGATATGAAAATCAGGATTGATTTTAACAGTCGTCTCACGTGGTCCGCTTTTGAGAAATATGTTGGGCGTCTGAGCCAAAATGCAAAACGACAAATCGAGTATATTGAAGATCCATTTCCCTATGATGCCGCCATGTGGAAAGAAGCAAGACAAATCATTCCTTTAGCAATTGATTGGGAACTTAAGAAAATTCCTTTAAATCAACAGCAACCTGTGGAAGCCGATGTTCTTGTTGTAAAGCCCACCCATGAAGATGTGAATGGTCGTATTGAGCAATGTCTGAATTGGAATAAAAAAATGACGATTACGAGCCATATGGGACATCCTCTTGGAGTACTTCAATGCGCTTATGTGGCTCAGGACCTATCAAAAAGATATCCCAATATGATGAATGATCCCGGTTGTTTGACCTTTGATGTATACGAACCCAACGAATTTAATTCTCTACTGAATATCCAGGGTCCTTTCATTAAGAAAGTGGGAGGGTGGGGAATTGGATTTGATTTTGTTTTAAAGAGTCAAAAATGGAATCTTTTGAAAACACAATAATTGATTATATCGATTGGAAATCCGAGGATAATGCCCTCTTTCTCAATCATCGATTGAATGATGAAATACAGACTCACTATAGTCGAATTTTTAAGGAAACGACCTATCGACAGGGGTTGAAGTCACATGTTGCATTTTTAACATCAGGAACAACAGTAACAGATCAGAAGTCTTACAAGATGGTTTTTTTATCTAAACAGGCTTTTTTGAATTCTGCACAGGCCATTACGAAGATGCTCATGGTGACAGAAAAAGATCTTTGGGTTCAGTGTTTGCCTCGATTTCATGTGGGAGGTCTGGCCATTGAGGCGAGAAGCCATGTCAGTGGATGTCGAGTCGAGAAATTTGATCAGACTTGGGATGCACAAGAATTTTCTCGTTTTTTGACTAAAACAGAGGCGACATGGACATCATTGGTGCCAACACAGGTATACGATCTGGTTCATCAAAATATACCAAACCCTCGCCCCAAGCGACTCAGAGTTTTGGTCGGAGGAGCCAGGCTTTCCTTAGAGCTTTTAAAACAAGCTCAGGCTTTACAATGGAATTTGCTTCCAAGCTATGGAATGACAGAAGCGAGTTCAACTTTGGCTTTGATAGAAAATGAAACACTCAAGCCATTTCCTCATGTGCAACTAGAGGTGGTAGAAGGAAAATTGGCTGTTAAAACAAATAGTCTTTTTACTTTTTATGCCCAACTGGTGAAAGGACAAATTGAAATATCAAAGCCGCAGTTGAAGAACGGTTTCTTTTTAACAGAAGATTCTGCTTCTAAAATGGGGGCTGGGATTATGTTGCTCGGGCGTAACCAAGATGTGGTTAAAATATCTGGTGAACTTGTGTCGCTTCCAAAGCTAAGAGATGTCATGTTTAGGCTTGCCACAATTAACAAAGCACACTCTTTTTACTTATTGGCAACTCCAAACTCTCGTTTGGGTTCTCAAGTTGTAATGGTTATTCAAAAAAATCTTTTACATAATGATAAAGTCAAACCTGATAATTACAAACTGTCTGATTCAATGAAAAAGGCAATTCAAGACTTTCAAGATGAAGTTCTACCTTTTGAAAAAATCCGACAAGTTTATGTACTTGATTCTATTCCTCGCACTGAAATGGGGAAGGTTCGTGAAAAAGTCATACTTCAGATGATTGAGAAAGGCGAAGCTCATGAAATTCGAGAACACAAGTTGGAATAAAGCAGGAGTTTGGATCTGCACAAAGTGTTTAAAGGGAACGGATACGGCTGAATCTCTAAAAACCCAATGGAAA
>DAHVKR010000231.1 GCA_027320785.1 Bdellovibrionales bacterium | reverse complement strand
TTTTTTCTGTTCGTCTTATAAGGCGGGAGCTTCTTCAGCTACCGGGCAGTTTCCACAACCACCGCCAAAACCGCGGCCTTTGCCACCACCGAAGCCCATACCTCTACCGCCACCACCGCGATTTTCGCGAGGAGCCATAGGTTTTGCTTCGCTAACATTGATAGAGCGGCCAGCTAGGTCAGCTCCATTTAGTTTTTCAATGGCAGCAGCAGCTTCTGCATCTGTCGACATTTCAACAAAAGCAAAACCTTTACTGCGACCAGAATCGCGATCTGTAACAACTCGAGCTGACTCGACTTGACCGAACTGAGAAAACAAGTCTGTTAAAGACTGATCGTCAGTATTGTATGAAAGATTACCGATATATATTTTTTTACCCATTTGAGCCTCCTGTAAGGTTATGGGGCCATTTACAGAAGACAGTAGGACATCTAATGTGAATCACGAAAATGACGTTGAGAGTGCAATTAAACACTATTTTTTAAATAAAGAAAGACCTTTTTTTTAGAGATCAGTAATTGTCTCAAACTCACCACAGTTGATTAGAAAAAGAATAAAGTAGACTTTTATACAATTAGAGGCATTTTTGAACCCTTGAGAGGGTAGACTTAAGAGCTTAAAATGAAGTCCTGTTTGTCACAATCCCTTCATTCATAAGTTGTTTAATTACGCTGGGCTATATGTGATTTTGCATGGACTTAGTTATCGGCTTGCAAAACTTTTGCAAAAAGTGCAATTTTTTAATTAGAAATTAGTTTGAAATTCTAGGCTGAAGTTAAAAGTATTTGAGTAAATTCTAAAACTATCAAAGATATAACGTATGCTTTAAAAAAATTAATTTATTGCTGTTAATTCTTCTGTTCGCAGAACAAGAATTTTAAGATGAAAAGTCTAAAAGAAAGGCAATATATGAAAAGCAATTTCAGAAATACAAGAGCATTTCTCATTTTATCTTGCTGTTTAGTCTTGGCTGGATTCAGTTCAGCGATGGCAAAAACGAACCCAAGCCCAAATCCGAACATGCCGATTCTACCCTACGGAAGCATCATGCCGCTACCTCATGCGGGAGTGCAGCCTCAGAAAAATAAAATCTATAAGGCCTTATTTGATGTCACATCTGAAATCAATGACCCCCATCAATTAGATGCAGGTTTAGAGCATGTGGCCCGTGCTGTGAATGTCTTTGCGTCCGCAGGTGTTTCAACTCAGCATATGAAATTTGTGGTGATTTTGCATGGTCCCTCTACTTTTGCGATTTTAAACAATGATGAATATAAAAAGAAGTATGGAATAGATAATCCCAATATCCCACTCATTCAGGATCTTATAAAGGCGGGAGTACATGTGGATGTATGCGGTCAAGCTTTGGCGGATTTTAAGATCGAGCATTCGTGGGTCGAGAAAGGTGTTCAGATTGATCTTTCAGCTTTGGCTACAACAGTTATCTATGGCGATATGGGCTACGCCTATATGAAAATGTAGAGAGGGGTAGTATGAGTCATTTAAAGTGGAACCTTGCTTATCTAATTACCTTAATATTGGTTATGAGTTCTATTTTTCAGGGAGTCTTGAGCTCTGCTAGAGCCGAAACTGAATCATCGGATTATATGAAAAGTTTTTCTTCAGAGCTTTTGAAAATTCAGCCGCCATGGAGTGCACCTATTTATAAAGGTACAGAGTTGACAGTACCCGGAGTTGAAAATGTGCCGGATATCCATGGCGATGTCACTGATCCGCAGCTGGTCGTATTTTTCGCGGGTAATCAGTATATGTTGGTGAATGAGTTGATGAAGGAATTCATGAAAGCAAATCCTCAGTATTCTCGGGTACTCGCTTTAACATTACCTCCAGGACGCCTTGTTCAAGCTATTCAAGAGGACCAAGGTATCATAATTGGGAATATGAGGCTCAAAGTGCAACCTGATATCCTGACGACAGGTAAAGGGGGTATGCTTGATTTGCAAAATACCTATCATTGGTTTTCGACAACAGAAGAGTATGCTCAAAATCGTCTTGCGATAATGGTTCAAAAGAACAACCCTCAAAAAATTACTTCACTTCAAGATTTAGCTAAGCCCGAAATTAAACTGTGTATGCCGAATCCGCGATGGGAGGGTATTGCAAAACATGCCATTATTCCGGCTCTTAAAAAGGTTGGAGGTGAAAAACTAGTGGATCAGATATACAAAGAAAAGGTCAAGAAAGGTATGACTTATGAAACTCACATTCATCATCGGGAAACGCCCCTTCATATTATGATGGGTCAGTGCAATGCGGGAGTTGTCTGGTATACAGAAGCTTATTTTCACCACGAGATAGCTCATCATTCAACTGACATAGTTGAAATTCCCGAAAAAGAAAATCAAAGCGTAATCTATATGGCGGGCCAATTGAAGAGGGCTCCACACAAAGCAGCTGCTTCAGCTTTTATGGAGTTTTTGAAGGGGCCAAAGTCCCAAGCCTTATATAAAAAATATGGTTTCATGAAAGTTTCGAAATAACGACATGGAAAAAATAAAGTACTTAGCTTTTTTATTTGTTGTCGTATCTTTATCGGCAAGGGCTGATAATTCCGGGCAAGTAATTGCAACTCAAACATGTGTAGCATGCCATGGAACCTCGGGTGAGGGAAATTCTATTACGGGCTTTCCTGAATTGGCAGGGCTTCCAGCTGCTTATTTGAAAACCCAAATGAATGGATTTTTAGAGGGAAAACGCCAATTCCCGCCTATGCTAGCGATTCTCAAAACACTGAAGCCAGAAGAGTTGGAGGCAGTGGCCGCGTACTATGCGGGGCTGCCTCGTACCCCATCACAAGCCCAAAAGATGTCGACAACCGACAAGAGCTTGGCTCAAGAAATTATCTTCAATGGGTATTGGAAAAAAAATGTTCCCAGCTGTATAGCCTGTCATGGTTCCCAAACCCAGGGACACGGTGAGTTTCCACCCTTAGCAGGGCAAAATAGCAAATATTTACAGACGCAACTCCAAAACTTTAAAATGAAAAAGCGAGATGGTGGGCCTGATCAAGTGATGTCGCATATTGCGCAGCAATTAAGTGCGCATCAGATTCGAGTCATCAGCAAGTATTTATCTTCATTACCCTCAAACGGACCCTTCTTGGCTTCTGAACAGAAAAAAATAGCACCGACGATCGCTGATGCGCAGACAGGTTTTTTTCAACCTCCGCTATTAAAGGATTTACCCTCGGGAGAAAATGGAGACTCTATTCAGCGAGGGTATTTAATTTTTTCTCAGACACCTCGATATGCCGGTGACTTCGTGGGGGGACACATCAGTTGTGTTCACTGTCATATCAACTTAGGCCGACAGCCTTACTCTGCAC
>DAHVKR010000230.1 GCA_027320785.1 Bdellovibrionales bacterium | reverse complement strand
ATTTCACGAAGGAGCTCTTCTTTTATGGATTGAGCGACTTTCTTGCCATCTAAGGAAACAAATTTCTGCATTTCAAACCCCCTTTTGGGTATAGCTTTTTATTGAAAGAATTCAACCATTTACCTAAAAAAGAACGCTTGACCCGAAGCGGCCCTGCCTCTATTGTGCGCCCATACCCATTAAGCTCTCGAGGAGGATTTATGTCGGATAAAGTAAAACTCTCAAAAGACGGTAGCTCCATTGATTTTGTCACCTCAGACAATCTTCCCACTTCTCTTAAAAAATTCCGTCAATCTCCTGAAATTGAAGGATTTTACAGGTTCATCTTCGAAAATGATCTTCAAAAAGAGGCCTATGAAATTCTCTTTAGAATCATCGAGTCTCGCAAACTGAAAAAAGCCCAAGATAAAAAAGCCGCAAAAGAAGCAGTGCGCCTGGAAAAGGCCCTCGCAGCTGAAGCTGCAAAGAAAGCAAAGCTAGAGGCCAAAAAAGCAGCGGCTGAAGTAAAGGTTTCTAAGCCCAGCAAGACTGTCGCTCCCAAAAAAGCTGCCACTGCAAAAGTTGCTAAACCTTCTGCCCCCAAGGCAGCCTCCTCCAAGAAAGTGGTCGCAGCACCCAAAAAAGCTAAAAAACCGGCTCCTGCTAAGGCTAAATCCCCCGCTAAAAAAGCTAAAAAGAAGTAGAATTCCGCACTCCGGATAAAATTTCACACAATCCGAAATATGAAAAAAAACCCCGCTCAAACGGGGTTTTCTTTTTTGGCCCTCTTTGCATCAAGTCCTCCAGAAAGTTGAGGTTATTCATGATGCGAATTCAAAATAATAGAGGACAGGGACTCATCGAATACTTAGTTCTTGTATGCCTTATCGCAGTTGGATCAATGGCCGTTGTCCGTGTTGTCGGTAAAAACGTTCGAGTTCAATTTGCGAACATTTCACGCGCACTGGGGGGACAGGGCCAAGACCCTCTCAAAACAGAGCAAGTCAATCCAGATGACTATTCCAAGCGCGACTTCTCTGACTTTATGAAAGGTGCTAGCTCTGAAGACTCCAAGTCAAACTCATCCGCTGGGAAATAACCTTGAGAATCTTAAAGCAGCAAACAGGTCAAACCTTACTTGAAATGCTCTATGTATTTCCCGTTGGAATTCTGATGGTTACTTTTATTTTTTGGAGTCTTGCAAGCGGGTGGTCTGTCTTCTGGATTCAGTACCAGCTACAGGAAGCTGTTTTATGCTTAAGTGACTCATCTGCAATGACTTGTCAGATTAAATACGAAAAGCAACTCCATCAAGGTGCTTCATTTCTAAAGCTTTCAACACTTCATCTCGAAAAACGAAGGGACTATCTTTATGGCAAGATCAACTTCTCTTTTCCCTACGCTCAAAACCAAGATTATGGCATGGAGAAAGTTATCCCTTGGCCCATCGAAAACTAATATGTCCGAACAACGTGGTCAGGCGCTCGTTATGTGGATGGTCTTTCTTTCAGTTATACTTCTTGTAACTATCGGTTGCACATCCGCTTGGGTCCTCATTCAAGATCGTCAACGTTTGATGACTTTATGTCGAATTCAAAGCTTACACACATTTCGTGATGTCCAAAGACCTTTGGAGCATCTTCTATCCCTTAATCCGCAATCAAAGATTCTTCGAACATGGCTAGCACTGGCACAAGCCAAGCTAGCATTAGCACTTTCAACATCAAATGTACCTCTTGCAACAGAAGCTCGAATCGAAATTCGAGAAATCAGAAGAAAACAAAAAATATTAGATCAGACACAAAAACAGCTTATCCAACTTGCAAATTTAAAACTTCATTCAGGTGTTCTCAAGACTTCACTTGATTTACAAAAAACATTCCGCGATATCCAAAAGAAAAATTTAGGATGGTCTCAAACAACATTTATCTTACAAAATCCATATATCCCAAAGCTTGCCGTACGAGCTGAAGATCATCGATTAGCCCCCATTTATCTACCACTCGAAAATTTTGAAAGACGTCAAGCCAGTACACAAGCTTGGACTCAAGTCTATCAGCTGACTGGTTTTCTACACTATCAGCATAAATCTCATTCACAATGTAATGCTACTTTGGAGGAAAAAACATGGATACCCAAAATCAGAAGGGACAAGCCCTTGTTGAAATGGCTCTCGTAACAACTTTTTTTCTTATATTCTGGATATTTGTGCAAAAAGGTCTCGATCAACAAAAACAAAAATTTAAGAAATGGAAAATAGGCTATGGAACGAAAGTGGAATATCAAAAAAATTATAAAAAATGAAAAGTGGCTTCTCAGTTTTCTTTTCTTAGCGTTGGGAGGCATAAGCTACATGGTCAGTCATGCTGAAGAAGCTCCCAGAGCTTCTCACGCACCGCCAGAACTAGATGAATTGATTCCCCCAGGACAAGTCCTCTTACCTATTGAATTGGCAAATCGCGAGGCCTTGTCCGCAATATTAGGCACAACCGCAGTCGTAGATCTTCTCACCCTCAACCCAAGTACAATGAGTCCGCAAACAAAAATTGCGAGTCGAGTTAAAATGATTCGATCACCTAAAAATCCTGATTATTTTTCGATATTAGTAGATGAGAAGTCGTCGCTACAAATTTTGAACAAACCGGGTCCTTATTTCGCCATCGTTCAAAATAAAAAACAAGCCAACAGTAATGTACTGCAAACAAAAAAAATAAAAAAAGTTGAAATTAGTTACCAGGAGTAAGTATGAGTAAAATTATCTTATTACTAAATATAATGATCAGCTCGTTATCTTGGGCAAATGGCGTCCTCATTAAAGCTCAACTCGACCCGCAGGAGATAACCCTTCCGGAAGGCTACAAGTTCTGGAGCCAACAAGAGACTGAGGCCATAACTAGTCGCCCCCTGCGAGATGAAATAATGTCTTCTTCGACTCTTTTTTTGCAAGGTCAAATTAAGATGTCCGATTTTTCGCAACTTTTGCAGGAGTGGTCAGAAAAAGGATTTAACTCTCAAGAACGAATGGTTTTAATAGACACTCTTCAGAAATCAAAACTTCCTCTCACGATTAAAAACCGTTGGCTCTGTCGTCTTGATCTCGAAAGGAACTGTCCTCGTGTTAAAATTTTTACGAAACATCTGGCACCTATCTTACAAAAATATGAATGGCTCATCATTGATGGGAAAGCTTACCCGCGCGTTTCCTGGAATGAAATCAGTATAGTTGATGAGCCTCTAACTTGGGTTTTTCTTTCATCACGTTTCGAGACTTATATATTTAAGGGGCATTGGGATGATCTTAAGCTTCGAAATCCAAATTTAAAGGATTGGGTTACCGGGGACTGCTCGCAATATACTGTCGCAGACTCAGT
>DAHVKR010000022.1 GCA_027320785.1 Bdellovibrionales bacterium | reverse complement strand
GATGATGTGCAGGATGTATTTTACTTGGTCAAATCCATTCTCGAGCCCGCTCATCAGGTATCTTGGGCTCAGACCTTACATCAGGCAGAGGAAGCTCTTCAGCATAAAAAAATTGATTTGATACTTCTTGATGTTCTATTGCCAGATGGGAACGGTTTTCATTTTATGGCGGATTTGCAAAAAAAATTAAAAGAATCCGCGCCTCCCATTATTTTCCTGACAACTCAGGATCATGTATCGGAAAAAGTTCTAGGATTCTCATTGGGAGCTGAAGATTATATTTCAAAAAATAGCGATTTTTTGGAATTAAAAGCAAGACTTGAAGCTCGTCTGAAAAAGCTTTCAATTTCACAAGAGCATTCAGTTGTAGAGTCCGTGGGGCCCGTGACGATCAATGTGGAAACTCAAGAGGTCATTTGGCACAATCAGGATCAGCAAGTTCCAATTGAGCTGACACGTTTAGAGTTCAAAATGTTCTGGCTTTTGGCTCACCATTTAGGAGAGACCGTTTCACGAGAGATGATTCTGGACAAGGTTTGGGGACCGGGATTTCAAGTGTATACTCGCTCTGTAGACACGCATGTTTCTAACCTTCGCAAAAAACTCCCTAAGGATGTTTTCAAAATTGAAAGTGCATCAGGCCAGGGCTATCGAATGAATCTTATGTGATTCATTATCTTGAAAATCTAAGAATGAACTAAGTTATATCACCAGATTGAGTTGTGAGATCTGAAATACGATGAAGCAGAGCTTTTTTAGAAACGGGCTTGGAAAGATAGTCCGTGCAGCCAATCTCCAAACATCGAGTTCTTTCCAATCCTGTTCCATGGGCTGTTAAAGCTAAAATCGGGACTCGTTTATCTTGCCCGCGTAGATCTTCATATTGTCGTATGATTTTAACGGCTTCATAGCCATCCATAACAGGCATTTGCATATCCATGAGAATAATATCGAAAGGTTTTCTTTTCACCATATCAACAGCCTCTTCGCCATTTTTAGCTTCTGAGATGTGGTAGTGAGAATTCTGAAGAAATAGTTTTACGAGAAATCGATTATCGTCAGAGTCATCCACTAATAAAATATTTTGAATAGTTGAGGAGGAGGCCTCTTCTGGGGGCTCAACAATCGGGAGCGAATAAGCGGGTGAGGGTGGTTCTGTACTGAGAGGAAGAGGGATTGTTACAATAAACTTGGAACCCACTCCCACCTTAGACTGAAGCTCAATATTCCCACCCATAATTTGGCAGAGATTTTTACTAATGGCCAGACCAAGACCGGCTCCACCATGTTTTCGTGAAAAAGAGGCATCACCCTGCTGAAAGGTTTCAAAAACTTCATTGAGTTTATTTTCGGGTATTCCTGTTCCAGAGTCCTCAACCCAAAATTGAACGGCAGAGCCTGCCATTTCGATTATCGTCAAACGAACCGTTCCACTTTTTGTGAATTTAAAGGCATTTCCAATTAAGTTAACGAGGATTTGCCGAATTCGAAGTGGGTCACCAGTTCGAACTTTTTGAGTGAGTCGGCTTGAATCGACAATAAAAGTGAGCCCCTGTTCCTCAGCTTTAACTGAAAATAAATTGCGAACGAAGTCGACAGTTTGGGCTAAGTCAAAGGAGATTTTTTCTGTTTCAAGTTGGCCGGACTCAATTCGAGACAGATCAATAATATCATTGAGAAGGCCCAAGAGATGTTTACCCGAGGTTTGAAACATCTCGACATATTTTTTTTGTTCCGGATCAAGGCTTGTTTCGGCGAGAAGCTCAGAGGCTCCTAAGAGAACATTCAGAGGAGTTCGAATTTCGTGGCTCATATTGGCTAGGAATTGAGATTTAGCGTAGCTTGCATGTTCGGCCATTAGTTTGGCGCGATCTGCCTCTTCCTTTAAAACTTTGAGCTCTTGAACACGCTCTTGAACTTCTCGTTCTACGACCCGAACTCTTTGTCTGTTAACGTATATCGTATAAATCAAAACCACAATGACAAGAAGACCTACAAATACAAAGGCAACTTGAGGAATGAGAACAGTATTAATAGCGAAGGAGCGATTGGGTGTGATGGTTAAGAGAAGGGGTTCATCCAGATAATTGAGTTTTGCCTGCAGAGCAACGGAGGGGCGGTAAGGAGGAAGCTCATTATAAAAAGGAAGTCCTTCCTGGGTCATAACATACAGATTGAAGGGGCCAAAATCATTTTTAGAAAAGAAGGATTCAATTCGAGGTTGAACAAGGTCTTCGAATATAAGAAAGCCAAGGGTTTTGTTATTGTGAAGCACGCGACTTGAGAAACACACGGAGTGTCCTTCGTCTGTAATTTGAGGCAAGTATTTGGGGCCACCCCGATTCATTTCTTGCAGGTAATCAATAAAGATATGTTTTCTTCCTAGAATTTCAAGTTGAGCAAAGTCTCCTTCAAGAAGCTGATTGTCGCGATAAATCCATTTTAAATTATAAGAGGGGTCAAAAAAGTAAACCGTTGGGGCGGCATCCGTATCTGATGTATTGAGCTTATCCATCAGGTTGTAAATCTTCTCTTCTGTGGGATGTGTATCTGCGTTGAGAAAGTCTCCAAAAATAGAGATAAGGGTGAGTCGCTCTTCAATATTTTTTTGTAGCGCCGCTTGTATATCTGTAATCTTTCGATCCATTTCGTTTTGCATAATGGTATAGATTTGCTTTTCAATTCCTGTCACTGAAATAGCCAAAAGAGCGGCCCCCAGCGCACTCACAATAAGAGGGATTCGAATAAGATCCCAAAGACGTTTAAATAAATACCATGTTCGGAAAAAGTAAAAAGCCATCAGAGCTTGGATACAGAGAGCATCATAAGGCTGCACGCGTGCCAGGCTGAATAGATAATACCCCTTCCCATTATGGAAGAGAGGGCGAAGCGTTCCGACTGAGACATAACTAAAAATCAAAAGCCCGGCGATACCAGTCCAAATACGACGATTTCGAGGAGAGAAATAAATTTCTTCAATTATTTGAAAGAGGTAGAACCCACTGGCCCCCACAGCATAATTCAATGGTAGGAGGGTCATATCCTTCATCCATGGATTATTAATCCAATGGAAAAAAAGTTGCTCAAAGGGCTCGACTGTAAAGAAAGCCCAAAGCCTAAGGATGGCAATGAGGAGACCCGTAAAAGCAAAAAAGAGACGAGCCTTTTTGTCACGAGATCCATGGGTTGAAAGGAAGCAAAGAGAGAGAAGAAGGAGACCATAAAGATTAGGGCGATAAAGATAAGATTGGTGATCGCTCAGCAGGCTGATAGTAGAGGCAAGCAAGCCAAGCCCTAAAATAAGACTTGGCTGCCAATAGAGATCAATTAACCTTTGAATTCGTCTCATACTACTGGTTTAACTTTTTAACCTCATCCTCAATCATTTGCTCAATTGCTTTAATTAAGCGTTCGCAAGCATCATGCTCTTTTCCCAACCCAGCTTCCTCGAGTTTGAGCCCCATGGTTTCCAAATCAGGAAAGCCAAAAGGTCGTGATACACCTTTTATTGCATGGCCAACGCGGACAATTTCGTCATATTTATTTTGCATCAGCGCACTCTGTGCCTTTATACAATCGGCTTTCCTGTGTTCGAGAAATTTAGGGAGGTATTCTTGAATGTTGTCGGGACGTTCCTGGTCTTGCATTGGTTCCTCCTTTTGAGTCTTCATGACTCATTTTCTCTATTTTTTCAAAGTCTGGATATGAAATCCAGATGAGTTTTCTTATCAATATTGTCAAGAAAACTTAACAGCCTAGGCAGTAGCATTTAAGTCTGCGATTTGACTCAATTCTTTACGAAGATCTCGAATTGAATTTAAGATCTCGAGTGTTTTTAGATTTTCTTTTAATTGTTCAATTCGACTAGCCCCGAGAATAACAGTGCTCACCTGGGGGTTGAGGGTACACCACCCAATGGCAAGTTGACTCATGGGAATATGGCTAGACTCAGAGATTTGATGGAGCTCCTTTACGGCCTTTTGGATAGAGGGCTGATGAAGTTCCTCTTGAAGCCAGGTCATGGATTTCAAAGCCAGGCGAGAGTTTTCGGGAATCGTGTTTAAATACTTCCCCGTTAGAATACCGGAAGCTAAGGGACTCCACGTTGTTAAACCTAAACCCATTTTCTTATAAAGCGGCGTGAACTCCTGATCTACTTTATGATGATGAATCAGGTTATACTGTGGCTGTTCCATAACGGGACGATGAAAACCGTTGCTGACAGCGAAATCATAGGCCTCAGCGATTTGCTTGGCGCTCCACTCGCTGGTTCCCCAGTAAAGGGCATCGCCTCTTTGGATGATTTCGTGCATGGTTTGGACAATTTCTTCGATAGGAGTTTCTGGGTCTGGGCGATGGCAGTAGATAAGATCAATTAAATCCATTTTCCAGCGTTTCAGAGATTCATGCATGGCATGCATGAGGTATTTGCGATTTAGGGTATTGCGAAAGTTAACAACGTCTTCAATGCCCCAGAAAAATTTAGTGGAAATGATATAATGATGGCGAGGAATTCCCAGTTCGCGAAAGGCTTGGCCCATCAGCTCTTCCGAAGCACCCTTCGCATAGACTTCAGCATTGTCAAAAAAGTTAATACCTTGCTCAAAGCTATATTGAATGCATTCTTTTGCTTTTTTGAGATCCATTTGATTTCCAAACGTAACCCACGAGCCGAATGAAAGTTGACTGACTTTGAGTCCTGAGGAGCCAAGGCGACGGTATTCCATACAAAATCCTTTCAAAACTCCATTTTAAGCAGAATGCATTGAAAAGCTAGATGTTAAATGTCAGTTTTTCTGGGAGCTTATTAGGAAGCCTTCTTTCGTTTAATTTGCTCTCGATTTTGGAGCCCGACGGCATCACGTCTAAAAGTATGATGAAAAGCCCATTTTTTCGAATTGGGAAGGAAAAAAAACAGGATGGGCATGAGCCAACGGCGAGGAAGTATTCGACGTATATAGTAAAAAAGAATGGCGTCAGCTGTGGCGGGGACCCAAAGAGGAGGATTTTCCTTTTGGACGACCCAAAGGACTTTCTGCGCGACATCCTGAGGGGTTGTCCAGGAAAGTCGCATGAGTTTTTCAATAAAGGGTCCCATATTTTGATAATAGTCGGAATAGGGTTCTCCATTTTCTTGACTGTCGGGTTGAGAAGATTGGCTGTAGTAAATATTTTGAAAAGAATTTGAATTGATAAACCCGGGCTGTATCAAAGTGACATTAATACCAAAAGGACGCATCTCATACCACAGAGCTTCGCTAGCCCCTTCGAGGGCATGTTTCGATGCCGAGTAACTCGCCATAGTGGGCATAGCTAGCATGCCGCTGACGGAAGAAATATTGATAATTTTACCTCGCCCTTTCTCGCGCATAGCTCCGAGTACGCTGCGGATCAAGCCTAAAGGGCCAAAATAGTTAGTTTGCATTTGAAGAAGCTCATCTTTTTCGCTCATGTGTTCGACAACAGATCGGAAGCAGATACCCGCATTATTGATCAGGATGTCCACATCTCCCCAATCCTGACGTATTCTCTGAAGGCATTGCTCTCGAGATGTAGAGTTCAGAATGTCGAGTTCTTCCATTCGAAAGTGTTCTTTTGGCTCGAAATTTTTTCGTAGAACGGCCATAGAAAGCCGGCGAGCCGTTACAATGGTTCGATACTGCGGAAGTTCATAGAAAAGCTCCGCCAGAGCGCGGCCGACTCCTGAGCTCGCACCCGTTATCAAAATAATGGGTTTGTAGCGAGTCTTTTGCATACGTCATTATCTCATGGGTCATCTCTGAATCGTAAAAAAGTCGAATTTTTGTTTCATTATGAGATGTTTTAAGAGGGAAAGGTGAAGCTAGACTTAGATCGAGAGGGTGCTCGCTTAGTTAAACAACATTATCTAAACTAATTAAGTGAAATATATCTATGTGTTAGAGGATGAAACAAGAATACAAAAAGAAATATTTGAGGCTCTTCGCTTAAACGAGCCTCAGGCTCAAATTCGTTTTTTTCAATCACTCGAGGATTTTCATCAGTGGATGGCAGTGGCTTTGAAAGAGGGAAATAAAGCATTATTTCAAGGTGGATTAAAACTCGAACAAGATAACCTTCCTGGAGCGGCTTCTGCTGATCCCACTGACGAACTGATACTATTAATCTCTAAAGAAGAGTGGTTGGGAAGTCGCTATGTTCATTTAATAAAAAAAACAATTGAAGCCTTTGTCCGGAAAAAAATCTGTACGGCAGAAGATCCAACCCGCATGGTTATTACCTCTTATGAGAGTCCTGATTTTGAGTTTCATCTCGTCGAAGACCCGATTATTAGCAATGTGATCTTCAAGCCCTTTGATGAGTTGATACTGCGACAACATCTGCATTTTGCTCTTAAAGGGCATCATGCACCTTCTCAGAATTTTGTTTATAAAGTACAAACTTCACAAGAAGTAGAGATGACAAAAGAAGTTCGAATGGAGGCTGCCGGTGATATTGGCTTTGTGACTGTTAGCCCTGTTGAAATTAAAGTCGGAAAGATTTCTAAATATTATGGTGAGGTATTTAAGGGAAAGGGAAGAACCCATGTGATGGGACGATGCCTTGCCTGTGAACCTCATCCTGATCTTAAAGGTCAATTTCGAGTTTGGTTTTCCTACTTCGGTATTCCGAGTTCGCAAATATCGGATATTAGAAAAAATATTGTAAAAAGGCATGAAGTTGAGTTTTCTGGGAACGCTCCTTTTAAGCCACAGCCGCCACAACTAGAGTGGATTATTTTAGACGGTCACAAAGAGCGAGTTGCAAAGTATAAAAAAATACTCGAGACAGTAGCTGAAGCTAAATTAAAAGTATTTACAAGTTTTGAGTCTTTCTTGTTTCAAACAGATCCTTTGGTTGCAGAAAATAGTAGAAAAGAAGCGCCCTGGACAGATACTGATAAGCTGGTACTGCATTTAGATACGCATGGAGATCAAGTTCTTAAGGTTCTACCCGAAGAGCAGGAGAAGAAAAAAATTCTCGGTGAGCCTTATCTAGAGTTTAAAAAAGCGTCATTTCGAAATCGTATTTTAGAGTCTTGTTTGGGAACTTTTAAGCATTGGTTAGCGGAAGGAAAAGTAGATCAGGAACTTATTATTTTTTACAGTGTGGGCCAGTTTTATACTCTCAAAGCGACACGGCTGAGTAAGAATAAAACAGACAAAGGACAACCTTACATTGAAATTGAATTTGTTGTCCCCACTATAGCTGAGAGAACTAGTTGGGTGCAGAAGAACTTTCCCACGCCGCATATGGCTCACGCCATATTGATCGCCAAAGATTTTGTACCAGAAGAAAGGCTTACTTTTTGGGAAGAATTTGTGAAGACAGCGCAGTCAAAGGGCGGAGACCCGCGCTTTATGCTGTTATCGCAACAAGTTCCGGATGAAAAGTTTACTCGAAAATTAAACTGGGTCGAGGAAATTTTTGAAGAGAGTAATGACTCTGCCTATATTGAGAGAAAACTTCGCTGGCGTTGCGGAGTCTATGGTTTGAATTCCAATGGTGAGCAGTCTGTTTTCCTGAGCCAATGCCAAGAGGAAATCCGGGTAGCTAATCCTGTTGAAACAGCTGAGCTTTCAGAAGCCTCGCTTATCCTGAATTACTATCGTCCTATAGAGTCAGGAGCTTTTAGAAAATTTGTATTTGCTAAGACGTCAGAAACCTATAATGAGTATCGAGCTCGCTGTAATTTTTCAGTTGAACATCCGACAGAAAAAGGGATGTTTCAACCTCACTTTGTCTTTTTTGGTATTACAGATGGCCATTTAAAAGGCATCCGACTTTGGATTCTTGATAATTATATCGAGGGTAAAAAAGATGAGGGGTGAGGTGGGTGGTTTCTGTTGCCAAGCCTGCTCACATGCAATAAGACTTTTCTATTAGCAAGGAAACGATTCAATGAAAAAAGTAGCATTTAGTTTTATATTCTTTGTTCTGATTGCGGGGGTCTTCTATTTTTTGGGCAATTATTGGCCCTATATTTTTGCTAAAACAGTTCAAGGTCATGTAATGAAAGTTGAAAAATTGATGAACTCCATCGCTTTGATTTCTCCAGAAGGAGAGCCTTCATCAAAAGTTTTTTCTTTTGCGATTGCCATTAAGGACGATGCTACTGGGGAAATTTTCACAGCCTCCAGTGAGGATCGCCAGTGGGCTGCAGTGCAGGGCGAAGGACTTTGCGCTCAGGCTAAATTTTTTCCTTATCCACCCTGGAAATTCGATAAAGCGGGTACCTATTACGGAGCTCGTTTGATTAAACTCTGGTCCTGTGAAGATAAAAAACCAGAATAATTTAACATTTCACTTGTCTTAGCGGATTGAACTTCCAACGCCATAGTGCTGGGGAGCACTTTCATAAATTTGCTCTGCTTTGGGAAGCCAAGAAGTCAGCTGAGACTTTCTATTTTGATCAGAAGGATGCGTCGACATCCATTCGGGTGCAGAAGCCCCACTTTTGCTGGCACTCATGCGATCCCAAAGCTGAATGGCTTCGTGTGGATCATACCCGGCGCGCGCCATATAGATTTGTCCCATGTGATCAGCTAGTGATTCATCGGCTCGAGAAAACTTACGATCCAAAAAGGTGATAGCAAAACCAGCCGCTACGCCACCCAGCTGAGAAAGCTTACGGCATTGATCGGTTTTACAAAGAAGTTGTCCTCCAATTACAGAGGCCCCGGCGGCGATAAGGCCCCAATAATTATTTTGTTTGGCACGAGCGTATCCTTTCATCCCATGACGAAGGGTCGCGTGAGCCACCTCATGTCCCAGAACAGCGGCCAAGGCTCCTTCCGTTTTGAGAACAGGCATAATTCCGGTGTAAACTGCAATTTTACCACCGGGCATGCACCAAGCATTGACCTCGGGACTTTCAATCAGAACGTACTCCCATTTAAAGTTTTCTCCCGAAGCCTTAGCAATTCTTTGAGCGACCCGTTGGACCATGGCATTCCACTGAGCATTTTGAGAAATCTTAGATTTTGCTTTAATTTCTGCATAGGCCTTAGCCGCTTCCGCATTAATTTCAGACTCACTCACATCTGAAGTTGGAGCGGTTGAGCAGCTAGTGATGAAAAGAGCTAAGGCAATGAAAATAAATTTCAGTCCTATTTTTTTCATTCTGTCTCCTTAAAGGGGCGAAGATCAAGATGATGTTCTTTTAGGAATGGAACATAATTTTTTTGCAACAAGGATTCTGCTTTTTCTGGTGAAACTTGATCTATAGAAGTTACATTTTTCATCAGTTCTTGAAAGATTTGATCTTGTAAAACACCCGCTTTTTGAATCAGACCATAAGGAATCAGAGTATAGGTCACCATTCCGTATCGGGATTTAAAAATTTCAGGAAAGTTTTTTTCCAGTAGCGACTCTACTTTTTTTCGCAGAAGAAATTCTGGATGGGCGACTTTTTCACTCATTTCGATCCAATTTTCGAGAGCCATATCGGCGATAGCATTGGAGTTGACGGGTTGAATTTTATTGAAAATTTGCAGAGCCTTTTCCCAATTTTGATGTTCATCCCAAAGTTTCAAAAGAGTTGTGCAGTCCTCAAATCCTA